>JAOTWM010000030.1 GCA_029862885.1 Gammaproteobacteria bacterium | reverse complement strand
TTCTGGACAATGTGATCGAATGCTTCCTGCCGTAATCTGCGGATCATCGATCTGCTAACCCAACCCGAGGAGGTCAGTAATGGAAGTCGTTGCCACAATCGCCGCCACCATGGGAGTTGCATGGGCCAGCGGTATCAACTTGTACGCGGCTTTGTTTATGCTGGGCTGGATGGGCAGCAGCGGATCGATCGAGCTGCCGCCCAGTCTCGAGGTGGTCGAGCATCCGGTGGTTATGGGTGCGGCCGCCGTTATGTACTGCGTCGAATTCTTTGCCGATAAGATCCCCGGCGTCGATACGGGCTGGGACGTGTTGCATAGCTTTATCCGCATCCCGGCCGGCGCGATGCTCGCTGCCGGGGCAATCAGCCCGCTCGGCCCGGAAGCCGAATTGGCCGGTCTGCTACTCGGTGGCTCGTTGGCGGCGGGCAGCCATTTCACCAAGACGGGAACCCGCATGCTAGTAAATACTTCCCCGGAGCCGTTCACGAATTGGAGCTTAAGCGTCGGCGAAGACGTCATGGTCATTGCTGGCTTGTGGGCGGCGTTACACCACCCGGTGTTGTTCTTGGTCCTGTTGGCAGCCGCCATCGCGCTGGTTATTTGGCTCGCGCCCAAACTGTGGCGCGGCCTGAAACGTGTGATCGCACGTGTAGGTGGCTGGTTCGCCGACGGCGCTTCCGATTCGAGAGTGACTTCGAACTCGGCGCCTGGCATAGATAGCGCGCCCGAAAATGGACTGGAAAACGGTAACAAACCCGCTGCATAATTACCGGTCTCTATCACCAGCAATGCGGTATCGATGAAAATCAAACAATGGCTTGGTGCGAGCCTCGGCGTAACCCTACTGGCTGTACTGGGATTTGTGTGGTTGTCCGACACCGGCATGAAAGTCGCGCCCGAAGTCAGCATGAAGTTGGTCGGTGGCGAACAGTTGTCGATCGACTCGCTACGCGGCCGGCCCGTCATGGTGACGTTCTGGGCCACCACCTGCGTAACCTGCCGCAGGGAAGTGCCGCATCTAAAGGAAATCTACGAAACGTACTCACCCCAGGGTTTCGAGATGATCGCGGTCGCGATGCCGTACGATCCACCAGCTCAAGTATGGGAGTTCATGCAACAGAAGACTCTACCGTACAAGGTCGCACTAGATATTGATGGTACCGTGATCGAAGCCTTTGGCGCGATTCGACTCACACCCACTACGTTCGTGATCTCCGGCGACGGCCGCATTGTTTATCACACCCTCGGCGAATTCGATCTCGCGAGGATGCACAGCCTAGCGAAGAAACTACTGGCCGACGTCTGAATTCGTTTGTACTCCGCGTGACGATCGAACCTTCCAGGTGATGCCAACGTGCTTTGGATAAAAGCGCTTCATATCGTTTTTATGGTGACTTGGTTCGCCGGGATATTTTATTTGCCGCGCTTATTCGTCTATCATGCCATGGCGGACGATTCGGCAAGCATCGATCGTTTCAAGGTCATGGAGCGCAAGCTGTTTTTTGGCATTATGGCCCCCAGCGCGGTACTGACGATCGTCTCCGGTGTATGGCTGTGGCTGGGCTACGGATTTTCGGGAGGCTGGTTGCACGCCAAGATATTTATCGTGCTTCTACTCGTTATCTACCACCTCACCTGTGGTAGATATCTCTTCGCCTTCAAACATGACCGCAATGTTCGCGGTCATTTGTTCTACCGCTGGTTTAACGAGATCCCGGTGGCAATGCTTGTGTTGATTACCATTCTGGTCATTGTCAAACCGTTCTGATCCCCATCACTGTAATCTCATGATGGGCGTTGACTCATGCTTGTCGTCTAGCCATCGCATTACGGGGTCACATCTCGACAGCTAGCCGCGTACCATGTTTAACGTCGTATTGTATGAGCCGGAGATCCCCCCAAACACCGGTAATGTAATACGCTTATGCGCTAACACCGGCTGTCGGCTGCATCTCATCGAGCCGCTCGGGTTCTCGTTGAACGAGAAGCAGCTAAAACGTGCTGCACTGGACTATCGAGAAATGAGCGGTGTGTCCACGTATTCGAATTGGGACGAGTTTCTGGCACGATTTCCACAACAACGCATATATACTTTTTCCACCAAACATGCTCGGCGCCACGTCGAACCGAAATATCATCCTGGCGACACCTTTCTGTTCGGCGCGGAAACACGCGGCCTGCCGGAGACGGTACGCTGTTCAGTGCCGAAAAAACAACGCTTGACGGTGCCAATGCGGCCCGATAATCGCAGCATTAATGTCGCCAACACCGTGGCCGTGGTCGTCTACGAAGCCTGGCGACAACACGAGTTTGAAGGCGCCGCCGAGTGAGCGTTAGACCGAATTACCGTCATGGGGCCGCGCTCACTTTGTTGGTTGCCACGGACACCACGTATTCTTTCGCGCGGCCAGCGTCGGTCGAGCAGCTCACAAGATATTCTTGGTTGATATAGAGGCTGTGTTTCACCCGAAGCTTGGCACAACCACCGATTTCATTGTGGCGTAGAACCGCTGTAATATCGTCGAATTCAATCCCATTGTTGCGCCAGTTTCGCTCGTAATCCGACGTCGGAGTCCCACTTTGGCTCGGTAAATACGACGGCATTTCGCCACCGCTCAAAAAATACAGCGCAACCGGCAGCGAGAATACCATCGCTATCAATATCTGCTTCACGGTATTGCCCTATCGATAGCCAGGAATCTACGGGGCCAAAGCACTATTCGGCACGCGGCTCACGTTGCAGTAATGCCGCAACCGCATCGCGTGGCGCTTGCGCCTCGAATAACACTTTATAGACTTGCTCGGTAATCGGCATCTCCATCCCCAGCGTTGCGCTTTTGCGAAACAACTCGCGCGCCGTGTTGATGCCTTCGGCTTCTTGGCCGATGTCGGACAATACGTCCTCGAGAGCGCGCCCAAGACCGAGGCCCAGGCCGACACGGCGATTTCGCGATTGGTCATCGGTGCAGGTCAGGATTAAATCCCCGACACCGGTCAAGCCCATGAAGGTCTCCGGTTGGCCTCCAAGCGCTGCCCCTAAGCGGCGAAGCTCGGCTAAGCCACGTGTTATCACCGCAGCCCGGGCGTTGGCGCCAAGGCCTAAGCCATCGGCGATGCCAGTCGCGATAGCCATAACGTTCTTAATCGCGCCACCCAGCTGCACGCCAGCCAAGTCGGTGCTGGTGTAAACGCGGAGTTTGTTGCTGTGAAACCACGTAGCGACATCCTTAGCGACGGCGTCGAGGTCGGACGCAACACAAACCGCCGTCGGCAAGCCGCGCCCCACCTCGCTCGCGAATGTCGGCCCCGATAAGGCCGCACGCGACGTGCTACCGGGCGCCACCGCCGCCACGACATCACCCAGCATCGCACCGCTACCCGCTTCCAAGCCCTTGGTTCCCCACACCAGTGTGGCGGGCGCAGTGCGGCGGACCCGCGCCGAAAACAGCGCCTCCAGGGTTGTACGAAAAGCATGGCTAGGCACCACCACGAGGTAGTTGTCGCAGCATTGCGCCAACACGGCCACGTCCGGCTCGACAACAAGGGATTCCGGGAAATCGACGCCTGGAAGGTATCGGGTATTGCACGCCGCCTTGGCGATGCTGCTTAGTCGCGTGGCGTTTCGCCCCCACAAACGAACCTGGTGGCCGTTACGAGCCAAGGCTACGGCCAGCGCGGTTCCCCAGGATCCAGCGCCCAGTACGCCGATTTCGAGCGGACTCGCGACGCCGTTGACGGTCGCCATTTAACCGCTCCCAACGAGGCCGCGATGGTCTTGGGAGCAATGTCGCCGGTTACGCAGTCGCCTCGGTCGCACCGGCACCGTTCCCGCTGGGCGTTTCCGATTCCGATTCGGTGGCCGCACGACTTCGCTTGTTAGCGTATAGCGCTTCGAAATTGATCGGCGTAATTAGGAGTTGCGGAAATCCTCCTTTATTGGCGAGATCGGCCACGGCTTCCCGCGCGAACGGTAACAACACATTGGGGCAGGCCACTTCCAGCACCGCCTTGAGTCGGTCTTCCGGTATGCCGCTGATTTCGAAAATACCGGCTTGATGGACCTCGACCAAAAAAATCGATTTGTCTTCGTGTTTGGCCGTCGCCGTCACGATGAGCACGACCTCGAAATGACCACTGGGCTCGAGCGCCGTATGATCGATGCGAATCTGCACACCGATCTGAGGTGCGAAGTCCTGTTGCGTGAAAATATGCGGACTCTCCGGCGATTCAAATGATACATCGCGAAGATAAACTTTCTTGATGTCGAACTTAGGTTTCTCAGCCCCGGGATTGGACGCCATTATTTGCAATTCCTATTCGGCACGATCATGCCGGTTACAGTTAAAAAGCCTCTGAGCAACAATGAGATTACGACCTACTTCTCCAACGGCATGTTTTCCTTTTCCCACGCGGCGATTCCACCGTGCAGCGTATAAATTTTGTCAAATTCATTGCGCGCCAATATCGCTGCGGCTTGCCCGGACTTGTTTCCGGCGCGACAGGTCACAACGATGGGTTTGCCTTTGTATTTATTCAGCTTCTTAACTTCTTCTTGCAGTCGCCCCAGTGGCAGATTGATCGCGTTAGGAACGTGTCCGCGCTTAAAATCATTGGGCTCGGAGATATCTACGACGACGGCCGACTCATGATTGATCAATGCCGGAAGTTCGACCGCAGATACCGTTGCCGCTCCTGATGAGCGGCGTCGGATCGAATCCAGAGTGATAAGTAAGACGATTGCGACCAGGGCGACGAACAGCAACCAGTTTTGTTGTAGGAATTCAACTTCCATCGTGGATTCGCGGAGACTTCAGGACAATCGAATTTCGGGGCTACCCCGAACGTGCAGCACAAAATGCGTCCCGCATTGTACCCATCAGCCGTAGAATCTTACGGTCACCGATACGATAATAAACTTTATTGGCGTCCTTGCGCGACGCCAAAATTCCTTTATCGCGGAGAATAGAAAGATGTTGCGAAATGTTGCTCTGCGAGGTGCCGACACGATCGACAAGATCCTGCACGCTGGCCTCTTCGGCGCCACCAAGAATACACAGGATTTTCAGCCGCAGCGGGTGCGCCATGGCCTTTAGGCTACGAGCCGCGTGCTGCAGATCGTCCTCGTCTGCGAGCAGCAATTCGACCGTACGGGACGCCGATGTGCTTTGCGCGTCTGCCAATTGCCCGTCTATTATCTGGGATACCACTGTGTCTTTCGTCGCCCCAAAACGCCTAGCCGCCTTACCCCTTTATTAATGTTAAATTATACACTAATAGATTGATAGGGACAGCAACCCTCTGACTGAACCGCGATATTCCGCTCATGGCGCTTGACTTTGCACCCAAATCGGCTGCCCGCCGGCGCCGACCGCTGTGGCTGTGTCTGATCCTTTGCTTCGGGCCCGGACCCGTCGTCGCCGCCGAAGCCATTGCAGACGGCCACGACAGCGCCGGGATCGAGGCGCGCCGGACGGAACTTCGGGAATTGACGCGGCATATCGACCGGTTGCGCGCCGAGCTGGACGACGAACACGCCGAACGCGACCAACAACGTAATCGTCTCGAATCTATCGAGCGGGACATCGTCGCCAACCGGCAGCGGCAGCGAGACACCCTGCGCGACATCGCGACCCACAAAGCACAGCGTGCTGAATTAGCTGCGCGCCGGGAGCAGATCCAAACCCAACTCACCGGGCACCAGGATCAACTCGGAAAATTGGTCCGCGCAAGCTACCTGCTCGGCAACCAGGAATACTTGAAAGTATTACTGAGTCAACAAGATCCGAACGGCCTCGGTCGAATCATGACTTATTATCGCTATCTCGCCCAATCCCGCGCCCGGCAGATTCAGGATATCACTGCATTGGCGGAGGAATTACAAAAACTCGATGCCGGTGTCCTAAACAAGGAACACGAGCTGGCTGCCCTCAATGCCGACCTCGATACAGAACGTCAACGTCTCGAATCGGCGCACACCGAGCGTGCCCGTACGCTCGCGGCGATTACCAAGGATGTGCAACGTAAAGCCAAGGAAGTGGCACGGCTGGAGGCGAACGCGGCGCGCTTATCGGTATTGGTGACAAAGCTGCAGGAGCTCGCAGTCAAGCCTCCGAAACCCGCGCCGTCCGCTCCTATCGAACCCAAACCCGTGCCCGAGCCGGCATCGACGAGTCAACCCGGGGTTCGCTTTTCCAGCATGAAAGGACGACTCCCGTTGCCATTACGAGCCACCGTGCGGTCGGCGTTTGGCGACGTCAAAACCGGCAGCGGCATGCGTTGGGAGGGTCTGCTGTTGGCCGCTGCCGAAGGCGAGCCGGTGCACGCGATTTTCGACGGCCGCGTGGTTTATGCCGACTGGTTACGAGGATTTGGGTTATTATTGATTCTGGATCACGGCGAAGGCTACATGAGTTTGTACAGCCACAATAGTTCGTTAAACAAGCAACTCGGGGATTGGGTTGCATCCGGCGAGATCATTTCTTTTGTCGGAACCACGGGTGGCTTGTCGAATCCCGGGCTGTATTTTGAAGTTCGCTATAACGGAGAGCCAACCAATCCGCTGGCGTGGTGCCGGCGCGGATAACCGCTGCGAAGCAATCGCGGAGTAAGAAGCATGAATCAAAGCACACGCTACATATTAATCCTGGCACTCGGCGTATTCGCCGGAGTCGGCATTTCGTTCGAACAATTTGTATTCGCCGAGCGCAAAGGCGCCGGCCAATCGTTACCACTCGAGGACCTACAAGTTTTTGCCGAGGTGTTCGGCAAGATCAAATCCGACTACGTCGAAGAGGTCGATGATAAGGAACTGCTCCAAGACGCGATCCAAGGCATGCTCTCCGGACTCGACCCCCACTCGTCGTACCTCGATCCGGAATCATTTAAGGAAGTGCGAATCGGAACGGAGGGGCAGTTCGGAGGCCTTGGCATCGAGGTCACCATGGAGAACGGTTTCGTAAAAGTAGTCGCCCCGATTGACGATACCCCGGCACATCGGGCCGGAGTTCAAGCCGGAGATCTCATAATTCGCCTCGACAATACGCCGGTTAAGGGCATGTCACTCGATGAAGCGGTGCGCATGATGCGCGGCGACCCTGGAGACGAGATCGTATTAACGATCGTTCGTGACGGCGAAAGTAAACCGCTGGAACTGGCGATCGAACGCGCTGTGATACGTATCACCAGCGTCAAGAACCGCATATTAGACGATGGCTATGGCTACATTCGAATTACCCAATTTCAAGCCGGCACCGATCACGCGTTGCGGGAGAAGTTGACTTTAATGAAGGAGGAAGTTGGCGGCCCGCTAAAAGGACTTATTCTAGATCTCCGCAACAATCCAGGCGGGGTACTAAGCGGTGCCGTTGCGGTCAGCGATACATTTCTGCGCAGCGGTACAATTGTCTATACCAAAGGCCGGGGCGACGATTCGGAACTGCGATTTAACACCACCCCGACCGATTACGCGGACGGTGTTCCCATGATTGTGCTGGTAAACGGAGGTTCTGCCTCTGCCTCGGAAATCGTAGCGGGCGCGTTACAAGACCATAAACGCGCGATCATCATGGGCACCAAAACATTCGGCAAGGGATCCGTGCAAACGATACTACCCATGCAAAACGGCGCAGCCTTGAAGATTACGACCGCGCGCTACTACACTCCCAGCGACCGTTCGATCCAAGCCACCGGCATCCAACCGGATGTGATCGTCGAGGATCTGAAACTCGCGAAGAAGGACGACGACACGAACAGTTCGTTGCGCGAAGCCGATCTGGCCGGCCACCTCGATAACGAAAAGGACGCGGCGAAGGAGCCATCGGCGGCAAAGAACTCGGGTATCGCGTTATTAACCGACGATTATCAATTACGCGAGGCGCTGAACCTGCTGAAGGGTGTGAACATCGTTCGCGCGAGCGACGGTTCGTAGTTATCCCTGTTACTGATCGGCTTTGCTAGGCACGACGACACTGCTTTGCCGGTAGCGGTGAAGCCGATCGTTTACGTCGAACCATGAAATCCGGTCTTCGGTCCAAACATGGTCATCGATGCGTACGCTGTCTGGGTCGTCCAGGCTTCCAACCGCGATCTGCACGCGATCTCTGAGCACCTCCTCGTACATCGAGACGGTGCTGCCACAGGACGAACAAAAGCCTCGCTCAGCAAACCGAGATGATCGATATCGATGCGGCTCTGCATTCAACCAATGAAACGACACTATCGGGAAATGCACAAACGCAAGGATCGGAGCCCCGGAATGCTTGCGACACATCGAGCAATGGCATATCACGCCACGTGTCGGCGCCGCACTCGATCGGTAGCGTATCGCCCCACATAGGCACCCACCTTCGTATATCTGCTTATCCGTCATAAATTGGGAACCTCCGCATAAGTCCGGCGGAATCGCTGTTCTGCTTCAGACCGCACGACGTACCGCCGACCCACCTAGCGAAAATACGGTGTCAACCGTCGCCGACGGCGAGTCCGTGACGCTCGTGCCACTCGGCCAGAGACTCCGATGGATAGCCATCGAAGTGCGCGTCTGAAGTGTCGGCACAAACCACCACCCAGGCCGGCTTTGAGTTCAACATCATATGGGTGCGCACCGGGGGCAACGGCAGATCGGTATCGATGGCGGATGCAAATGGATGGATCAGTTCCGGCCAGCGTGGATCCCACACCCACAACGCGCTACCACAGCGGGTACAGAAATGCCGCCGTGCGGGACTGATCTCAGAGTCACGAGCATCCTGTTGCCGAATTCTGGCTTGGTAGATGCCGATACAATCGTCACCTTCGACATCAAGCGTGTGGAAGTCGGCGCCGAGATTAATCGCATATCCCCCGCCACCAGCGGTCTTGCGACAAATCGAGCAGTAACACAGATTGAACGGGTACGGCTGGGTGCCGACTACACTGAATCGCACGCTCCCACAATGACACGAGCCATTAAGTTGCACATTATCCTCCTAAGGATCTAACTTGCACTCGACGTAGAATTACGCAATGCCGCGCGGCGATCAAGACTTTCTTTCGGCCAGCAGGTATTAGGATCATAATAATTGTCAACGGCGATTACATTTTTCGGTAACACTACCCACGGTTGTTTGGAGGATGTAAAGATATGAATATCCGGGACGAGCAAATCAGCATTATTCAACGTTCCGACCCGGACAAAACGAACTGTGTCGCCAGCCCCGCTATAATTACTCCAAAGCGCGATATGGCATATTCTGCAACGACTGATCTTTTGCCCTTTGCCACTGTTTGATGGCGTATCTACTATCTCCGGATCACCTTGTATCAGTATTACCCTATCCGATTCTATCATTGCATTGAGCGCAAATGAGGCACCCGTTTCTCTTTGGCACCAACGACAGTGACAACAATGTACGAACAGAGGTTCGGTGGTGATACAGTAGCGTACGGCACCACATGTGCAGCTGCCTTCGGCAAAGCACGAAGAATTTTCATTCATCGGAAATCTACCTGTGTTATCGAGTACTGGGGGGATATTTTTCAAATGGCCAGACATCGACTTTTGGTAACCGATCGATAACTTCAGCGCTGGGTAGACGATCGATTTGAACCGTTTTTAGCGCAGAGGTATGACCCGACCGAATACTGACGTCGTCTTTGGGGACCTGCAAAACCCGTGAGAGTAGGTCAACCACCGCAGCATTGGCCTTTCCTTTCTCGGCGTTCGCTTTAACCCGCAGCTTCAGTACACCTCCGTGCCAACCGACTATGCGGTCCTCTTTTGAGCGGGGCGACACCTTTATTTGAAGAAGCAATCTGGAACCTGCCCACAAAAACAGTTTCGGTGGCCTTGTAAAACGCGGGCACCAGTTGTCAATTCGGGCTCCATTGATACATGATAAAGTCGCTGGGGCCGCCGGTTTATCGATCGTAAAAGGAACGACCACGCTCATTGAAGTGTTGTGTGATCCAGCGAATTGACGGCCATTCGCGGTCGCTCGCAAGTTTCTTCAAAGCCTTGAACATCGCATCAGCACCGCCGCCACCACGCGCCTCCGGGACGACAAACAGATCGTCGAGAAATCCCACTTCAGACCCGCCAAGTGAGTGGGGACAAGCCCGTACGTGAGCGAGACCTATCGCTTCGTCACCGGAATTACGGGTGAGCAGTCCTTCAAGAACATGATTGGGATCGAGTAGCCATTGCCAGACTTGATCGGCCGTAGCATCGTCCATCGATACCTCATAGAACGCGGCATATCCATTGAAAAACGCGCGCCACTTCGATTTATCTGAATCGGATACAAAATGAGTTTGAAATCGGTCCATGCTCGTGGTGCCTATGCTCGGTTTCTTTTCGAAGTATTCTTCTGATAATGGTTACATCACATCACGGATTTGTAACTATTTTCTTATGGTTCGCCGTGATCCAGTTTCGTTGCTCATCGGTGTCGGGAACCGGGGCGCCTCTCGCTTCCGATATGTGTTGAAACGCGTCATCCGGCTCATAACCGCAATGTAGCAGTATCCCAGCAGCGAACATTCCGGATCGGCCTATTCCGGCTCGGCAATGCACCACCGTATTCGTACCATCGGTAATCTGTTGGCAGATGCTGCCCGTAAATTCTGCAAATTCCATAACCGAGGATGGTAATCCCCAGTCCTCAATAGGATACGAGACAAAGTCCATGCCGTTAATTTCGCACAACTCGCGCTCCCTATCGAGGCCAATGTCGCGAGCCTCGGTCAATTCCAGCAACGAAACCACTTTCAGAATTCCTCGCTTCGCTATAGCAACGAATTCATGCTCGATCGAGTGGCTCGTAGTCGGCTTTGCCATTATAGCCAGATACCCACGACCTATCTGCTCTACTTCATAGATGGTCGATGGCATGAATTAGAATGGATGCCTCAAGGGCGTATCGGATTGGCAGGACTGATGATGAAACAGAAATGGCTGTCTCCACAGTGGCCACGAAATTCATAAAGGAATGCATGCCAATAGATAACAGGACGGATCCGGTTGCGGATCTCGCGTAACCAAGTACCAGGCCGAACACAAAGACCGTAACCACACCATATATGTCATATTGGAAATGGATCACAGCCCATAATAGTGACGAAAGTACGATTGCACCAAGAGGCCCCACAAATGAGGAAGCAAACCCGGGAATAAGAAACCCCCTGAAGAATAGTTCTTCGAATAATGGTGCGGCAACAAGCAGTGCCGCCCAGAAAAGCCACGGAGATTCTGCTGAAGTGTAAGCAAGCGACATAAATTCTGGGACAATTGGTTTATCGAGAAAAAATGTCAATGCATCGGAACAAATAATCAATGCGATAAGCAGTAAAAACCAATAATTAATCGATTTTGAGCTGACGGCCCTCAATCCCAGGTAATCTTTAATATTTGAATTTCTTTTTAATTTAACGGCCAGGAATATTATACAGCCACAAACGATTAGCGTAGCAAACGTAGAGGTAGCTATGACGGTACCGTTGTACGATAAACTGGTCATCAAGTTTTGAAATTCGTCGTTCGCGACA
Organism: Gammaproteobacteria bacterium; assembly: GCA_029862885.1. Lineage (GTDB taxonomy): Bacteria > Pseudomonadota > Gammaproteobacteria > Arenicellales > JAOTWM01 > JAOTWM01. The sequence goes on along the minus strand of JAOTWM010000030.1, from coordinate 11,026 downwards.
TCGCCATGTTGGTTGATTACATACACACCCAGTACCAGTAACTGCGTTACCGTAAATGCGATTACGATCACCATTCCCCAAATTAGCGTTCCGGAGAAACCCCACACGGCGTAGTTTTGGTCCGATTTGTCAGTCCCGGTATTCACCTGATTCTCCTTGTATCCCAGCCCGCAAAATTTAAGCCGCATAATCGCGGCACAGCAGTCTGATTGGCAGAACAGCAACCGCTATCTGTGTATGTATCGGCTTTAACCGGGAAACGCTGGCGAACAAGAAGAATCCGGCCACATAACGATAGAGCGCTTCGTTGAATCGGTTTCCAGCGTGCACTGATTACGGCTCCGGTAACGCGAGGTGCACCTAACAAAGTGAGTACCCCACCGGGTATCCACCGTTCAGTCCATGCCCTCAGTCTTGGTCCTAGAACATTCGTTCCCGTCGCCGCCGTGACGCCAATACAGGTATTCACGACGCCCCCGACCATTATAAATATTGCTCCGAGCGCTAGTGTACGGGCGAATGCGCCTGGTTCGCCGGCGTTAACAAACTGTGGCAGAAAGGCCAGAAAAAATATGCCGATCTTCGGATTGAAAAGGTCCACTAGAATTCCTCGACGAAAAAACGACCGTGGGGACCCGGTGCTAGAACATGACCGGCCGAGTTCCTTTCGTTTTGAGCGTAACAGCAACTGTAATCCCAAATATACGAGGTAAATTGCGCCGATATACTTGAGTACGGCAAACGCCAAATCTGACGCAGCAATCAGTGCCGCAACTCCGGTTGCCGGAGCGAGGACATGAACGAAAATTCCAACAGACACGCCGAGCACGGAAAAGTCACCTACCTTAACACCGTTCGATGCGGCCACGCTCGAGACGTACAGAATGGATGGACCCACCGATAATTTCACAGTCAGCGTCGCCAGGAGAAACAGCAATAACAGATCGACCGTCATAGATTCGGCGTCCATGAATGCGAACAATTAGAGCTTATTCGCAAAGTACTCAATGAGTAACGTTCTCCATTCCTCTATAAATTCCTGGTACGCTTCTTCGGTAAAATTCTCTATAAACCGACGCCCCCGTTCTGATAAACCGATATAGGTATAGGCAACCCGCACCTTAGTTGAGTTTCGACCCAGTGGGTGGCACTTGATTGCTACTAGCCCTACTTTTTCCTCGGCTTCTACCCTGTACAGCTGCACCTCGTAAGTTTCGGGGCAATATTTTTTTACGATCCAAATCACAGCGTTGACGGCATGGTCGTGGCTCGTGGTTACAAATACGTCGTCCTCATTCAGCTCCAACCGGCCCATTATGTTTTCGTAGTCCCAACCGGGCATCCATAGCTTCTCGCCCTCTGGACTAAATAGCGGAAAAAGCACATCTGCAGCCTGAGCAATCTCAAATTCGGCTACGTAATTTCCGGCTGTGCGGCCGTGTATGCTAGCCAATGGACTCTACCGGTTGAAGGCGGGACACCAGCACGAAAACGCGAGTTCCAACTCCGCTCGGCACAAGGTCTCTCAACACGTTCTTCGCATTGTCCGACGCGGACTGTAGCCGTGTACATCGGCGTTGGCTCTCGGCCGACTTCGGATTCCCATAAGATATCAGTACGACCCAGTCCATTGCCGCTATTTCGGTCACGAGCCGCTCAAATTCTCCATTCGATTATTTGGGAACAGCAATCGGGAGGCATATAGATTCAGCAATACCGGAACATTAAAGGAGACAGTGAGTAAGATTTCCGGGTGTTTGGCCTTGTTGCAAACCGGTCTACGCGAAGTATTCAATTACGGGCCGGTCTTCTGCAACGATGTGATCAGTTATGTGATACACATCCTTAATCCAGGGATGAGCCAGCGCTTCTTCACGATCTAGAATGTTGCCCAGAAAGTCGACGTGCCTCCATGGCGATTCATCCTTATCGGTAACTGTAACCGCCCAGTTATTATCGTTGTCCCAGATTTTTACGGCAAATGCGGTACGCATTTCTGGATCGCCGCCTTCTCCCCACTCACCAAGACCAATTAACGAATAGGCAACTTTGTCTTCATGTCCATCAGTGAATAACAGATAGTAGACAGCGAAAGCGTCGCCATCTTCGTATACAAAACGAGTAAGACGGGTGGTCGTGTTTTCACAACACTCGCATTTCTCTTTTCTTGGTTCTTCAAATTCAATTTCGATCATCGATCAGGACTCGTAACACGAAATAACACTAAGGGTATCGAGGTCGACCGATTAGCGAGGTCCGAGCGGCCGCGGAGAGTGATCTTGAGCGGCTTGTTAGAGAGTGGCCAGCTACGACAGGACGGAATTCGATGCTCCGTCACCAACAGGAACCTCTGCAAGTTCATTTGGATCATATCCGTCGAGGCAACCCACATTCACACCGTACTCACTCGGTTCACTACGGCGCTGATGATGCGTATAAATACCGCAAGTCCGGCAAAAATAGTGCTTTGCGATTTTTGTATTCCACTGATACAGCACCAAGTCTTCAATTCCTTTCGTAACTCTCAATCTGTCGACTGGGACACTGGCCATAATCGCGCCCTTTCGACGGCACAGCGAACAATTGCAGCGTCGGAGTTTCTGAAGGCCATTTTCGAGACCGACTTCAAATTCAACCGCACCACAATGACAAGTGCCCTTAACGATTTCCACGATAGATCCCTGGCGCTCTAACGCTCCGTATCTGCGGCGCGGGCCGTGTCCGACTGCATGTGCCGGTTAGACAGCCGACTCGCATCGCACGCGAACATAAACTTCAAACTGACTCTTTCGCCAATCTGTCCTCCCAGCGGAATGTGTGCAAGTAAAGGTTGATAAATTGCAGCAGGTGAATTCTTGATGACTGCCATCTCGATTGCCGCCCGATGATAATGTTTAGTCGAAGCGGCTGGGTGTCGCTTCGGGCCGGTGACGGCTCCACACCGCTGCCAGCGCGGGTCGCGCCGCTACCGCCGCAGTGAGCCTTTCCACCTTGGGAATATGCGTCGGCCGCCATGCGTCTTGCTGTGCCCAGCGGCTAACGACGGCGATATAGATGTCACTGAGACATAAGCCCCATTGCAACAGGAAGGGGTCACCCGCGATGTTGTGCTCGACGACGAGCCACCGCTCGCGCCAGGTGGCTCGGGCGACCTCACGAACTCCAGCGGCGCTGACCGAATTAGGCGCAAAGCGTTCTGGATAGTCGTTGATCTCCACCATGGGGTAAATTTCGGTCGCAACGAACAAAAGCCAACGAAGCGCCTGCGCCCGTTCGGCGGAACCTGCCGGCGGCAACAGGCGTGCCTTCGGGTGGCGCTCATCTAGGGTCAGGAGAATGGCCACCGACTCCGTAAGCGTTTCGCCGGCAGGCGTGATGAGAGTCGGTATCTTGCGCTGCGGGTTAACGGCCGCATAGGCATCGTCACGCTGGGTACCGCCTTCCAGGTCTACTTGCCGGATGTCGCAGCTCGCTCCGATCTCCGCTAACGCGAGTTCAACCGTAAGCGAACCCGATCGCCGAGCGCCATACAGGATGTAGTTCATATCGCTAACCCCGTTTCCATAAACGACTGCACGGCTACAGCAGCTACCGCGCAATGTCACCCGCGCTGCAGGATTCGACCGCCGAACGCTCGATTCAACTACAAAATGAGCACGTAGCGAGGATCTTGCCCGACTGCAACCACTCGTTATCCGCTACTAGTATTCTTGCTAACATTCAATTTGGACGATAATACCGCACGCGCGCGACGGACTATAACTGGACGCATCGCCAGCACGAGCGCAAATAACACCGACCACGTCACCCACTGCTCAGGCGCCCGATCACCAAGCGCAATGATTAGACTTCCCCCCACTGCTAATAGCAAAACGAAACCGAGAACAAATTGCCATTGCATCAAAGTTTCACAAATAGACTCTAGCCAAATCCGCCCCCGCTCTTCAGCGGGAAAATTATTTAGTTCCGGTATTTTTATCGCGTGGCGTGCGCGCGTATAGATTCGCTGAATTAACCACGGCCCAGAAATCAGTAGAATCACTACAACAAGAAGCAAGAAAAATATTGAATTCATGGATCCATATTCGCAGTCAACGCCGTGCTAAACGGTTGCCGAAAGTGGAGCGACGACGGAATGGAACTTTTGGCAACCCAACTAACGCACTTAATTATAAAGCGCTTTGCACAAAATTCTCAATTCCACACTCTTCCTTCAGCACCTTCGCGAACACTTTGTTTGCAATTCGTTCGCTGTCAACCAGAACACCATCGCAATCAAAAATTATCAGTTCAAAGTTATCCATGACTTTCTCTGAATCTAATCACTCTCGCATCAGTGAACGCTAACAGCAAAACGAAACACGGGCGGCGCTTTTTGCGGTCCAGGCGAACGCGATTATTATGTTTATTTTTGGCCTGACATTTGTATTAACTCTGACACCTCAAGTGAACCACCAATATCAAGAAACGGACACGCTTTCGCAATCTCCAGCGCCGCCTCCGTAGAATCAGTTTCAATTATAGTGAAACCAGACATTGACGTTTTGCTTCCAGTGGTGACTGTACCGTCAGAATTTACCGTGCTCGTATTCTTGAGGGGATTAGCAGGACTAATTGCTGAGTCGCCCAAGGAAGACAACCATTCTTTATATTTCGCGAAATGTTGCTTACCTTCCTCTGGGGTAGAGGGCTGATCGCCGCCCAGGTAAGTAATGATGTATTGAGCCATGTGCGTATGTCCTTTGTCAAAATTCAAATTCTAATGTACTACAAGAAATCATAACACTGGAACTCACCGGCAGCTGGGCGTAGGGCGGGCTAGTTGCGACAGCAAGAAACGTGACTGATACCGGTTGGCCGAGTGTGGCAAGTTGCCAGGCGTCTCCGCATCACCAAAGTGCTTTTGCGATGAAGAGGCTCGACAGCAGATCATCATAACGGCAGCCAACAGCATTTACGGCTGTGATTGTAGCATCGACATGGTAGAGCTCACCTTCAACGTAGGTTCGACAGAATCGGGAGTCGCCGATCACGATTTCGAGGGTATCGTCTCCGCACGCCTCTAGGAATTGGAATCTCGACTCGCCGGGTTGGAGGCGCCCAAGCGGGTGAATCGTCTCGCACGCCATATAGGCGACTGCTGAGACGGGCTGGTTCGACGCGTTGTGAATCCTGACGGTAGATGTCGCAAGCCAAATCAGATTAGGAGCGGCCGTTAGCAATAGTAGGGCGATCGCCCCGACAAAATACCGCATTCTCAGGTGGCGCCTAACAGTGATTAGGCAACAAGGCGTATGGCCAAGACGAGTACTGCCACGACCCCCAGGCTCGCAAGAAGAGACAACAAGAGGCGAGCTTCAGCTTTCCGGTAGTCTTCGAACCGAGCGGAGAGGGCGGGATCATCGAGGTTCTCATACCCTCTGCGCGCGACGAACTGGGCGAATCGGCTCTGTCGGGCACTTTGTAGGTAGCCGGGTTGGGGGCGACCGAGAGCATCGTAGGTCTCGGGATGCTGCGTTGCGAGCGCCGCCGCGAGCGCCCGCCCTCTCCGGATCAATCGCGCGAACAGAATAATTGCGCCGACCAACCACCCGAGGACAATTAGGCCGAGTATCTTGTCGAATTCCATCTTGCCTAACGCTAAGGGAAAGGGGCCGAGCGATTAACGAAGTCCCAGCGACCGCAGGGAACGATCTTTGTCCGTTTGTTAGGGTCGAATTGACTATGAGATCTCAAAGTGGGCCTTTACCTCTATTGCAAAGTTGAAGGGAATCGCTGCAACCCCCACAGCAAAACGGGTATGTCGCCCGATGTCGCCGAACACCTCGAAGAAAAGGTCCGAAGCTCCATTCAACACCTTTGGATGGTCATAAAAATCGGGAGCACTGTTTACGAATCCCCCAATCTCGACGACTCGATTGACGCGATCTAGATCACCGTCACAAGCAACTCTGAGATGAGGGAGTAAGTTTATCGCACATATTCTCGCCGCTCGATATCCGTCTTCAATCGATAAGTCTGCTCCCAGCTTCCCCTTGTACTGTTCATCACCAAGTTCGGACAGCTGCCCGGACACAAATATGAGGTTACCGGTCACGAGGTATGACAAATAGTTAGCTCGGGCCGGCGGCGGTTCCGGAAGTTCTATTCCAAGTTCCAATAGTCGGCTATCGATTCTCCCAGTCATTTTGTTCTCCTACGATAATTATTCGTTGTCAAAGTTGAAGCGGTATGCGCAATGAGCGCTACCCGATACTAACGCTAGGCTTAACGGTCTGGGTCAGCCGGGCCCACTGCAAGCTCTTCTTATAAGAACTTTGGTTGCAGTATTTGTTCTTGGAACAAAAGCGTAACTGCAAGAAGGCCGCTACAAACAGCGACCATACATCGCCAATAATCGTTCCCAATGCCGTTCGGCCGATTGCTTGTGGTACTTTCCTTGCCTTAATGGAAAAACGAACCCGTGTTCTGTGCCAGGATACATCTCGATACGATACTTGATCCCAATACCAGCCAGGTGACTCTCTAGATCATCGATCATCTGTTGGGGTGCATATTCGTCGGTCTCCGCACAGCCAAAATACATCTCGCCCTTGATTTTTCCCGCGCTCAGATGTGGGGAGTCTTCGGCATCAACGAGCAGTCGCACACCATGAATCGACGCAGAGGCCGCGATTCGATCGGGAAAGGCAGCCGCTGCTGCAAACGCGAACGGGCCGCTCATGCAATAACCCACACAACCGATCTTGCCCTCTCGAGCGGTACCGTCCAATGCAGCACAATCCACGAGTTGCTGAATGTCTTCACAAACCATGGTATTGGTAAGTGAATGCATGTGCTCGACCATCTCTTCGCGACTGGACGACTCCATTTCGAACTTACGCAGGCGGCGATAGTAAAGGTTGGGCAACATCACGTAGTACCCAGCTGAACCAAGCCGACGTGCCATGTCGTGCAGCTCTTCGCGCTTGCCTGGTGCATCCATCAAGAACATCACGACCGGATGGGGTCCATCCTCTTCGGGGTGGGTGACAAAAGTATTCATCGCACCATCTTTAGTGTGAATGTCTATTTCTCGATCAATCATAGATAGCTATCCTTCTTCAGTTCTCATAATGTTGGCGCTCAGCCGCGCTTGACAGCGACTGACCAGAGCGGCAGCGAAGAGAGGAAGCGGTCAAACGTCAGATTGCAGCGCCGTTGTTACGTGCTGGCTCCACTAACAGTTTCTTATTTTTCTGCATTTCTGCCCTTAATTCCTGGTATTTCGGGCCGGTGGCCGCGTTCCTCTCTTAAGGCTTCGTTTCATAATTACTCCCAACATAAGCACGGCAACGAAAGTAATAATCGTCATTGGGATATTTTTTGCCATGATGAGCACAACCGCGGAGATTAAAAACGTGATTGCCACAATAAGAGCGCCAGTAACTTGCAATACACCACAGGTAACGAGAATGCGGCATTCGCTTGTTACACAACATTTCCACTTACAAGTTCTATTTTGAACACAGGCAATGAACGCCCCGGAATACTAGCAGATTCTCGTTCACCAACTAACGCGGCACCTGATGCACGATAAAAATTCTCCGCATTTGGGTCGCCCTGAATTAGCATTGTTCTACCGCCCATCTCTTTGGCCGTTTTCTTTGCATGATTCATCAGAGCTCTCCCTATGCCAGCGCCAATATAATCAGGCTCCACGAATAATGCTTCAAGTTCGTACTCGGAGTTTGCAAGATGTTCGATTGCATAGAATCCCACGATTTTGGTCCCGTATTCTGCAACTACATACTGAAAATTTGCAGAGTTGATCTCATCTGAAGTGACGGTAAGTTCTTCCCGACAAGCTTCCATAAACTCCCTCGTGTATCCCCAGTAAGCTTTTGATCGTATCGCCAGGCTGCTTAATTTAGCGGCCTCGTGCCCCTCGGCATTTCGAATTGTGGTTAGTTTGGACATGTTGCATAACGCTTCGCATCACCGGCAACAAAAAGTGGCGCGGCGAAGAAGTCACGCTTTTTGGTGCATGAGTACACGCAAAGGTTTGACATTTTCTATCCCGTGCTCCATGCGCGCGGCTTTTTCATTCCGGAAATTTTACACGCCTGTTTCACATAACCATATGGGAACAATTCAAAAATAATCTTCTTAGCTTCCTTTTTATCGCATTGATATCGAGCTGCCAAGTAATCTATTAAGTGACGAACATCCGGGGCAACATTATGCTCACTATAATACGCCCTCATAAAAAGCACTGCTGTCCAATATGTGTCGTTTAACTCAATGCCCTCCTCTTTGGCGAGTTCATTTGCAATGGCCTCACTCCAGTCATCAGCGTTAGTCAAATATCCTTCGGCATCTCTTGATGCCTGTATTTTCATATCGTCAACTCCCATGATCCTTTGTCCGTGTTGCCAAACGCGCGGCCAAGCAATAAACCATGGAGTGGCGAATCCGGCACGCGCGGCGTGCGAACTTAAGCCGCTTGTTATATTTCTTATGAACACACTTTGTATCGAAGTTGGATTGCATCATGGCAAAGATTTGTGTTTTCGAACAGCTCCAATTTGATCGGTTCCGTTTACTCGCCCAATAAATGAGTTCCAGTTCTGAAGACGACAGGTTGAACGTCGAGGACGATTTCGTCTATAAGGCCATCTTTTAGAAATGCCAGACCGATTTGACGGCCAGCCCCAACCACTATATTTGCTATGTCGCGAGTTTTCAGAAGTTCCACCGCTTGTAACGATGTTCTTACGTGTGTCCAGGAGTCTTCTCGGGGACTCAATTCCTGCGAGGAGATTACCACTTTGCGCTCAGGATAATGCCTATCGGAGAAGTCATGTTTTGTTCACCCGGAATACGAAACACGTCCAAGTATTAGACTATTTGAGCCCGTACAGAATTCGCACCAATCCTGCCAGGCACACCTTCTGGCCAAGCAGAACTTCCATCAAAAGTGGCAATGTTGCATCTAAAGATACGCAAAAGCTGCATCTATATTAGAGGTCGATTCTTTCGATACGAATTTTTGACAAGGATTTTTCCATCTCGAACCGTAAAAATATCGCAGCCCGCAACTTCTGACCGTTTGCCATCAACATTTGTACCCGTGAATGTCCATTCAGAGACACCTCGGTCTCCTCGCACGAAATGGTGAGCATTGTTCCACTGGGCATCTGGGAAATTTTCCCAAGATTTAGAGTATCCCTTCCGAACTGCCTCCGCACCCTCATAACGAGTACCACAAAAGTCTTCTCCCCCTGAGGACTCAAAGACGCAATCATCAGTCATAAATGACATGAGATCATCCACATCATGACGATTCCAGGCATCCGCAAACGCTTCCAACAATTCAACGGTGACCTCATGTGACTCAATTGTCATTATTTACTGCCTCCGACTCGGTGGATTTAAAACTGAACCTGGCCATCTAACGTCGCAACTAAGCGGCTCACCGCTTTCTTCAGCAGGTGCGATGGAGCCAGCGGGGCTGGCGAAATGAACTTGAAATCCATTGTTATGTGTTTTTAAGTTCATCCAATCTGTGTTTAACACTTTCTTTGTTTATATGTAATTTCAGCATTGGCCATTGTTGTTCGGCTAATTTCCAATAAGACAGAATTCCAAGAACTACGCCAATGACTAAAGCTCCAATGATTAGGAACCACATTTCAAAATCAGATATATCAAAAAAATAGATAAGAACTAATATTAAGATGGCTAAGAACGTGGACACCAAGGAATTATACTTTTTACTAGCCACGAAGCCTGCTTTTTCCACGTCCAGCTTCTTGAGCATGGTTTCAAGATATTTAATCTCTTGCTTAGGGTCCATAGTTATTTTAAATACACATATCGCCTCGGATCAACGGCAAGACAACTCGCGTAGCAAGTTGGATGGTCCGACTGAATGCGCTTGTTAGAAGGCACTGTATTTACACTCGTAATCTCTACGAACTTTGCCATTGAATCTACTTTTTTCTACTTTAGTTTTGACGCCCATATGGCTAGTTTATGCTTCATTGCCAACTGAGATATCTGATCTTGAGGAATAGGTTGTATTATTTTGTCGTGCACCAATAGACGATATATGTATTCGATTTTTTCAGTTGCCGAATCTGTGGGTTCAAATTCGACAACGCCTCTTTTTTCTCCGTATTTCATTCCTTCAGCGATTGCCTTTTTTACTAATTCCTTTTCATTCTTTAGTTTCTTCATGGTTAGGAAATTTCTTCTAACTATTGAATAAGAGGGCCGGCACGGCCCTCTTATATAAATATACGAGCGTGATCATGAATAGTGAATAATAGCACTACATCAATGTGTTAGCGCGGTGGTGCGGGGTTATTGGAATGGACAAACGCGCATAGATTACGTGTTTGTCAGTCGGATAACACGCAAGATTGGCTCGATTATTACTAATCACGCGCATCGCAGCGCTTGGAGTTGTTGGCGGTAACTCGTTGATTCGTCATTGTTGAACGGGCAGGAAATTCTTTATACTGTTCATTCATCCAGATATATTGAATTTCGCAAGGAGAAGCGATAATGGCCGAGCAAAGGAAGCGATTACGCGTGCAGTTTCACGAGGCCGTGCTGCGGTTAGGTTACAGTCCTAAGACGGAAAAGCCCTACGCGCACTGTATTCGTCGATATATCTTATTCCACCACAAGGTTCATCCCGCGGATTTGGATGAGCAGCATATCGAAACATTTCTTACTCACTTGGCGGTTCGACGGCGGGTGTCGCCTGCTACTCAGAATCAAGGACTAAATACTTTGCTGTTTCTCTATAAGAAGGGGTTGAGAAAAGACATTGGCTTGGTTAAAAACGCAGTCCGTGCCAAGAAGAAACATCGGCTTCCTGTCGTTCTATCCCGTGACGAAGTTCGTGATCTGTTCGAGCAAAAGAGTGGCAAGTATTTGTTGATGGCGGGATTGCTATACGGTTCGGGACTGCGTTCGATTGAGTGCTGTCGGCTGCGGGTGCAGGATATCGATCTTCGTTACGGTGAAATTGTTG
>JAOTWM010000357.1 GCA_029862885.1 Gammaproteobacteria bacterium | reverse complement strand
GATCCGAACCTCAACGCATTTGCGGTGCCGGGTGGATATATTTCGGTGTATACGGGTTTGATTCTCGCGAGTGCCACCGAGAGCGAATTGGCCGCAGTCGTAGCCCACGAGATCGCGCACATCTCGCAAAACCACATGGCCCGGATGCTCGAGAGCGGCAAACGAATGTCGCTGCCCGCCGCAGCCGCGATGATCGGCGCAATTCTGCTCGGCGGCCAGGTGGGCGCGGCCGCCATTGCGACCACCAATGCGGCGCTGCTGGAGAAGCAACTGAGCTACAGTCGTGGATTTGAAAGTGAAGCCGATGCGATTGGGATACGCACCCTTGCGGAATCCGGATTTGATCCGTTGGCGATGCCGGCATTCTTTAAAGAAATGGAGCGCCGCACGCGAATATACGACTCAGTTGTTCCTGAGATATTGCGCACCCACCCATTGAGTCCAAATCGGATTGCCGAGTCCGAGGCCCGGGCGCGACAGTATCCGTCGCCACCACCCATCGAGAATCGGGCGTATTACCAAGCTAAGGCTAAAATCCGCGCCTTATTCAGCGATCGTCCGCGCGATGCCGTTCGGATTTTTGCGGAAAACCTGGCGCGGCACAACTACGCCGATGAAAGCGCCGAACGGTTCGGCTATGCCACCGCATTATTGCGAACGTCGCAGTATGAGGAGGCCCTTCAGCAGGTCGAATTGTTATTGCAGGCCGCACCCCGCGATCCGTCGTTTCGCTTACTCAAAGGCCAGATTATCGCTAACAACGGCCAGTTTTTGCAGGCGCTACAATGGCTTGCCGCGGCAACCAGCGAGCATCCGGACTACGGCCCGTTGGCCCAATACTATGCGGATTTGCTGGTGCGCACCGGTAACGCTGCGCAGGCAAAACCGTTAATTCGTAATCGCCTTAAACAAGAGCCTAACAACCCACAATTGTGGGAGATTCGTGCCCGTGCGGCCGGTGAAACCGGAGAGACGTATGTGGCACACCAATCGATGGGTGAATACTATTATTTGCTAGGAGAGATAGAGCAAGCGTTAGCGCAATTCGAAACCGCCCGAGAGCATACCGGGGACAGTTTCTATGCGTCGGCCAGTATCGATGCACGCATCGAGGAGATTCGTGCTGAAAACCGCGACAAAAAGTCCCGGAACTGACATCCGCGATTGCTTTGTTAGGGTCCGAACATGCCGCCATGGCGGGTCTGATATTTACAGAATTTGTTGACTTCACTGTTCGTTCTGTCCAAATTGAGGATCGATTTGGCTACACATCTTGAACGATTAACATATCGCTAATTCATCGTATTAGTGAGCATTCTCGGACCACCAGCGTGGCACCTCGGCACCGAGCGCGAGCGCATTGCAGAATATTATCGGGCCGACGAATCCCGAGTGGTTCGCGAATTGCTCGATATTGCCCGACTTCCACACGCAGTACTCGAACGAGTCACAGCCCGTGCCCGTAGGCTTGTTATTGCTGTACGGGAGCGGCGCGTCGGCACCGGTGGCATCGATGCGTTTCTGCACGAATATGCGTTGTCAAGCGAGGAAGGTGTCGTACTCATGTGTCTGGCAGAAGCGTTATTACGCATCCCGGATGCCGACACCGCGGACCGTCTGATTCGCGACAAACTCGGAACAGCTGATTGGGAACACCATATCGGCCGGAGCGATTCCGCATTCGTGAACGCCTCCACCTGGGCGCTGATGCTGACTGGACGCATCGTCAATTTGCCCGATTACCAGGGACAATCGTGGGGCTCGGTGCTGTCACGACTGGTAGGCCGTATCGGTGAACCGGTCATTCGACAATCTGTCACGCAAGCGATGCGGATCTTGGGGCAGCAGTTCGTCATGGGACGCCGGATCGACGAAGCGCTCGAGCGATCGACCAGCGGCGACTCGCGCCGCTATCGGCATTCGTTCGATATGCTCGGCGAAGCGGCCTGTACCGACGCCGATGCGCAACGCTACTTTGAAGCCTACCGGACAGCGATCGATGCGATCGGTGCTACCGTCGACGGCAGGACTACGGAGGCGGCACCCAGCATCTCGGTAAAATTATCCGCACTGCACCCACGCTTCGAGTATTGGCAACACCGCCGCGTGCTACAAGAACTTGCCCCCCGGCTGCACACCCTGGCCGACCTCGCCGCAAAGGCCGGTATCGGACTCACGGTGGATGCGGAGGAGGCGGATCGACTCGATCTCACGCTTGATCTGTTTGCCGATCTCGTCGCGCGCCATGCGGGAACCGCGTGGCAAGGCCTCGGCATTGTCGTGCAAACCTATCAAAAACGCGCGTTACCGCTTATCGACTGGCTCACCGCCCTCGCGCGACAACATCGCGTCCGGCTAGCCGTGCGTCTTGTCAAGGGCGCCTACTGGGATACCGAAATTAAGCGCGCACAAGAACGCGGCCTAGACGGCTACCCGGTCTTTACTCGTAAGGCCGCCACCGACATCTGCTTTCTTGCCTGTGCGCGGCGTCTATTGGAACGCACCCGCGATTTATACCCGCAGTTCGCGACCCATAATGCCCATGCCGTCGCCAGCGTAATCGAAATGGCGCCCGACGGCGTTGCCTACGAATTCCAACGACTGCACGGAATGGGTGAAGCGCTGTATGACCAGATCGTCGGCGGCTCGGAAACGAACAAGCCTTGCCGGGTCTATGCGCCGGTCGGCAACCACGAAGAATTACTCGCGTATCTGGTTCGACGGCTACTGGAAAACGGTGCCAATACCTCGTTTGTGAATCGCATCATCGACGAGGATATTCCGGTCGAAAACATTATCGCGAATCCACTCGACAAAGTGCGGTCGGAACAGCCGCGGCCGCACCCGCGGATACCGTTGCCGGTCGATCTTTATGGCCCCGACAGGAAGAACTCAGTGGGAATCGATCTAAGCGACCCATTGCAATTGGCCGCACTCGATGCCGAACTCGATGTGGCGATGAGCGCGGACTGGGTTTGTGCACCAATTGTCGCCGGCACGGAGCATACGGGGCCGCGACAACTGCTGCATAACCCGAGCGATCGTCGGCAAATCGTGGGGCACGCCATTTGGGCGAAACCTGATCACGTCAACCAGGCGATGCAGAGTGCCGCCGCCGCACAGCCCTCGTGGGACGCGGCAGGGGGTACCGAACGCGCGCGCTGTTTGAACGCATTGGCCGACAGGATCGAGCGAGATACATCGACGCTGATGGCGCTGGCCGTTCGCGAGGCCGGCAAAACCGTCAACGACGCGCTGCTGGAAGTACGCGAAGCCGTCGATTTTTGCCGATACTACGCGGTCCGAGCACAAACCGAATTCGCTGCCGCAGACATCCTGCGCGGACCAACAGGTGAGCACAATGAACTAAAACTACACGGGCGCGGTGTATTTGCCTGTATCAGCCCGTGGAATTTTCCGTTAGCGATCTTCACAGGGCAAATTGCAGCGGCGCTAGCGGCCGGTAACACCGTGGTAGCAAAACCTGCCGAGCAAACGCCGTTAATCGCCTGTCACACCGTACGCCTCATGCATGCAGCCGGTGTGCCGGCCGACGTCGTGCACGTGCTACCCGGACCCGGCAACAGTATCGGCGCCCAACTCATTGCCGACCCACGGGTCGCCGGCGTCGCTTTTACCGGATCAACCGACACGGCGCGGCGAATCCAGCGGGCGTTAACCGAAAAAGCCGGGCCCATCGTTCCGCTGATTGCAGAAACCGGTGGCCAGAACGCAATGATCGTCGACTCCAGCGCATTGCCGGAACAAGTCGTGGGCGACGTTATCGCATCAGCGTTTCAAAGCGCAGGACAACGCTGCTCCGCGTTGCGGGTGTTGTTCGTACAACAAGACATCGCGCCGAAATTATTGGACATGCTGGCAGGAGCAATGGCCGAGCTACAAATCGGGGATCCTGCTTTGTTGGCAACCGACCTCGGCCCGGTGATCGACGACGCGGCCGTCGATATGCTCAATGCACACGCCGAACGCATGCGCGACGAAGCACACACCGTGTATTGTTGCGATCTTCCCGAGGTATGCCGACACGGTACATTCTTTGCTCCGTGTGCGTTCGAAATCACCTCCATCGACGTGTTACGCGGCGAAGTATTCGGTCCTATTTTGCACGTTGTGCGCTACCGTAGCGATCAGCTTGACGCAGTCATAGACAGCATCAACGCAACCGGCTTCGGCCTGACATTGGGAATCCACAGCCGCATTGACGCCACGATTCAACACATCTGCGAGCGCGCCAAAGTCGGCAATATATACGTCAATCGCAACCAAATCGGCGCAGTGGTCGGCGTGCAACCGTTTGGCGGCGAGGGATTATCCGGCACCGGCCCCAAAGCCGGAGGTCCGCATTATATGCATCGCTTCGCAACCGAACGCACCTTGTCCATCAACACCACGGCCCAAGGCGGCAACACGGAATTGATGTCGTTACAGGACGATCCCGATCCGGACTAGAATTTGCGGGTCATGCGATCACGGCAGAGCGTCCTCGAGCTATTGAAGTTGCGGGCGACTCGAATCGCGCATCGGGTAATCCAACCGCGATTGACTGACCCCACCCGAGCAACGAAAATCACGTCGGCGCGGGCCGCCCCATATTTTCAACTATTATCGCGAAACAACTGATGCACAATTCACCTTCCCTGAGTTGCGGCCAGACATTAGTGAAGCTGCTTGAGGCCTACGGAACCGATACCATCTTTGGTATTCCGGGCGTGCATACTGTGGAGTTGTATCGTGAATTGCCGAACACATCGATCCGTCATATCACGCCACGCCACGAACAAGGCGCGGGTTTCATGGCGGACGGTTATGCGCGAACGTCCGGCCGGCCTGGAATATGTTTTCTTATCACCGGCCCGGGCATCACCAACGCCGCGACGGCGCTGGCGCAAGCGTATTCCGATTCGGTACCCGTGCTTGCCATATCCAGCGTGAATCGAACCGGCACGTTGAGGCGCGGCCTCGGTTGCCTGCATGAGTTGCCGTCGCAACGAAACCTGACCGCGCAATTCACGGCGTTCAGCCATACCGTACTCACGCCCGACGAATTGCCTGCGGTGATCGCTGAAGCGTTTGCCGTATTTGGCTCACGCCGCCCGCGGCCCGTGCATATCGAAATTCCGATCGATGTGCTGACCCAACCCGGTCGAGTAACAACCGCCGCGGCAAGTGCGCCCAGCCGTCCGGCCCCCGATTCTAGTGTGACTCGGGAAATCGGCAACTTGCTTAAGGGTGCCGCGGCACCGGTCGTAATTTTAGGCGGGGGCGCGCGAGATGCCGGTCCGGTCGCGACTCAGCTAATCGATCGGCTCGGGGCTCCGGTACTGTTAACCGTGGCGGCAAAAGGCATTATCGACGAACGTCATCCATTATGCGTCGGTGCAGCGCTGCAATTCGCACCCGTACAATCGCTCATCGAGGCCGCCGACGTGGTATTAGCCGTGGGC
>JAOTWM010000356.1 GCA_029862885.1 Gammaproteobacteria bacterium | reverse complement strand
AAACTGGGGGCTTAGGCCGCGTCGTAGGGGTTGGTCCGGCACCAGGTATGATTGCTGCAGCAAGAGAGCTTGAACCGAACATCGATTGGGTTCTGGGTGGTGCAGAGGAACTGGAATTAGACGATTCTAGTTTCGACAATGTCATTTCCCAGTTCGGAATGATGTTTTTTAAGGACAGACATGCGGCGGCAAGCGAAATGTTCCGCGTAATGAAGCCAGGCGGTCGCTTGGCGGTGGCTGTGTGGAACTCAATCGAGCACAATCCGGCGTACGGCGACATTATTGCAGTACTAGATGAACAGGTCAGCATTGCTGCAGGCGATGCTTTGCGTCTTCCTTACAGCCTTGGCGACCCTGAGGTAGTAACTGAGGTTTTCGATCACGCCGGATTCAAAGACCTTAGCGTCGAAACGAAGACTGAGCAAGCGACGTTTCCAAGTTCCCGCACGATGGTCGAAGCAGAATTGCGAGGCTGGCTGCCTCTCTTTGATATCCATCTCAGTGAAGAAAAAATCGCAGATGTGCTGGTTAAATCTGACGGCAAGCTATCCAAGTATGCAACACAAACCGGCGAAGCTGTGTTCCCAACTTCGGCTCACATCGTTACCGCGCGCAAACCAACGTAGCAGCAAGATCAGTTGTGGTTACTAAAATTGCATAAAACAGAGGCCAGGGATTAGTAGTGAATGCGTGGTTGCTTTGTGCAGAAATTTCCGCTTCGTGCCCAGAGTGTGTAAAAACGTGGTAGATATTATAATTAGCCATTCTCCCACAGCTAAGAAACATGAAGCGATTTATAGAATGCGAGTCGCGCACGCAAACCAGTTTGTTCCCGGAATGTTTGGATGATTATGTCGGTGAAGACAATTCGGCCAGGGTTGTAGAAGCGTTTATCGATGGGCTTGATTTAGGGAAGTTGGGTTTTACTGGAATAAATCCGCATGACACCGGCAGACCCGCCTATCACCCGTCGGTGATGCTGAAGATATACGTGTTGGATATCTGAATCATATTCATTCCAGTCGACGCCTGGAGCGGGAAACGGGGCGCAATATTGAACTGATGTGGTTGACGGGCCGGTTAAGCCCGGATTTCAGGACCATCGCCAATTTCCGCAAAGACAACGGTAAGGCCATCCGCAAGGTGTGTAGTGAGTTTGTTGTGTTGTGTCGCAAGCTGAACCTATTGAGTCAAGCATTGGTGGCCATAGACGGTAGTAAATTCAAAGCTCTGAATAACCGAGACCGGAACCTAAAGCCGTCGAAGCTGGCGCGTCGACTGGAAGAGATCGAGCGGAGCATTGAGCGATATTTTTATCGTCTGGACAAAGCGGACCAGAAAGAACCAGCGATTGCGGAGATTCAAACGGCGAATCTAAAGGACAAAATCGAGTCGCTTAAACAGGAGATGGAGCGCACCAAACGACCTGAGGCCGAATTACTGAAAACGCCGGAAAAGCAGAGATCGTTGACTGATCCGGATTGCACGATCCTTGAGGACCAGAGGCACTGGGATTGTTGGCTATAACGTACAGACGGCGGCCGATGCTGAACATCATTTAATTGTGGCCCATGATGTCACCAATAAATACAGCGATCGTGGCCAGCTGTTTTCCATGGCGCAGCAAGCACAGGTGGCCATGGATGTTGAGGAACTAGAAGTGGTCGCTGATCGAGGTTGTTTCAAGAGTACCGAGATTCTGGCGTGTGCTGAGGCGGGCATTGCGGCCATTGTCCCGAGGCCGCAGACCTCAAATAACAAAGCTCTGGGCCTTTTCGATCGGGAAGACTCTCACTATATCCCCGAAGATGACGAGTATCGATGCCCGGCAGGCGAGCGCTTACCCAAACGGACGACGATTTGGGACGCTCAAACGTTGGATGGGATCAGAACACTTCCTGACCAGGACCATCGAGCATGTGAGTACCGAGATGAGTCTGCATGTGCTCGCTTACAATTTAAAAAGAGTGATGAACATCGTGGGGATCGAGGTACTGATAGGCGCCATCCGCGCCTTTTTTATCGTAGTAATGTGCGTTATCAGGCGAAGATACGGCGCATCTGAAAGACATGGGGCGTTGGCAAACTGAAATCAATCCGAAACGTAAAAAATTCAACGTCGGTTGTCCATTACGCCTAACATTTTGGCTCATCGCGTTGTTTATACACAGTCTCTGCTCGTTGCGGACATTCCTTATAAAAGGTTGGAACGAGTTGTTGCGCTGCAACACCACGGTTCCAGAATGACTCTTGCGGTCCTTCGGATCATTTGCTGATATAGTTTGCGGGAATGGAGAAAATGATTAACAGGGATCGAGACTGGGATGTCGTCAGCAACGGCCAGGAAGCTGTTTCCGGAGCTGGTACGGGTCAACGGCCTAGTCCGGGCACTCTGGTGATGTAACCAGCGTTTGACGCCAGTTTATGGCACCGCTTATCAGTCGGCACATTTGTTGTTTGATTTCACTGAGCGCATCGAATGTAATTGTCGTGTCGAAGCAAACAGAGTTTCCCTACCGAAGGAGGTCTCATGGTTTCTTTCTACATCAATGGGAAGCAAGCGTCTGTCAACGCCGAACCGGCCACCCCGCTTCTCTGGGCCATCCGCGAGCATCTCAAGCTCACCGGAACTAAATTCGGTTGCGGCGCCGGGCTTTGCGGCGCCTGCACCGTGCACGTCAACGGGAAGGCCGTCAAATCCTGCCTAACACCACTATCCAGTATTGCGGGCAAATTGGTGAACACGATAGAGGGCTTGTCTGAGGATTCCAGCCATCCATTGCAAAAGGCCTGGGTGGCGGAGCAGGTCGTACAATGCGGCTATTGTCAATCGGGGCAAATCATGAAGGCGGCCGAACTCCTGAAGCAAAACCCGAATCCTTCTCGCGACCAAATCGTCGCACATATGAACGGAAATATCTGTCGCTGCGGCACGTATACCCGAATCATTGCCGCGATCCAGCGCGCCGCACGGGAGGGCTAAGCCATGACCCGAATCGAAAACGACGCTTCGAAAATTACCCGCCGCGAATTCCTCGCGAGCACGACCGGGCTGACCTTTGCAATGGCCTTCGCCCCGGCCGGTATGTTCTTGATGTCGGAGGCCAAAGCCAAGGCCGCTGGGTACGAGATCGGTGCCTGGGTTCGTATTGAACCGGACAACACGGTGACCATCCTCACCCCCGGCGCCGAGATGGGACAAGGCTCCATGACCGGTGTCCCGGTGGCGCTCGCCGAAGAGCTCGACGCCGATTGGGACAAGGTGGTGCTCGAGTGGGCCCCCGCGGATCCAAAGACCTACGGATATACGCGCAAACGCGGAGAGCGCATATCACAAAGTATGGCAATCGTCGGTAGCCGAGCGGTGATGATGTACTACGAAGACATGCGTGAGGCCGGCGCCCAGGTCCGCAAAGTACTGTTGCAGGCGGCGGCAAAGAAATGGAACGTCGCGCCCGCTGAGCTGCGCACTGAGCCAAACGTCGTGGTTCACCCCGCGTCGGGTCGGCGGCTGACCTATGGCCAGATCGCAACGTTCGCCGAGGTCCCTGCTGAGATGCCGGCGGTTTCGACGGCCGAATATAAGGACAAGAGTCAGTTTCGCCTGATCGGTAAACCGATCCCGCGGCGCGACATCCCGGAAAAAGTGAATGGCACTGCGAAATACTCGATCGACGTTCAGCTCCCCGGTATGGTCTACGCCAGCACGGTGCACGGACCAGTACAACTCGCCGAGCCGGAAAGTTGGAACGACGACACGGTCCGCAAGATGAAGGGTGTCATCGACATCGTGAAACTCGAGCACGGTGTCGCGGTGATCGCCGACACCTTCGAGCACGTGCTCGCGGCGCGCAAAGTACTCGCGGTTAGCTGGGCAGCGGGCGCAACCGCCGAAGGCTACGATTCAGAACAGGCATTGGAAACGGCATATCCAGAGATTGCCGTTGACCAAAACGCAAACAACACCACCGTCGGCGAGGCTGGTGATGTTGACGCCGCTTTTGCCAACGCCACGAAGGTGTACAAGGCCGATTTCCGGAGCGATTACGGTTATCACGCCCAGATGGAACCGTTGAATGCTGTTGCCCGTTTCAATGCGGCCGGCGACCAGGTCGAAATCTGGGAAGGCACCCAGGCACCGGGTCGGTCCCGCCAAAGGATTGCACAAGCGCTCGGCTTCGGGCTGAGCCAGGTCATCCATCACCAGCACTACATGGGCGGCGGATTCGGGCGGCGGTCGATCAACGACTACACCATCGAGGCTGCGCTGATCGCTCGCGCCCTCAAGCGGCCCGTGAAAATGATCTGGACCCGCGAAGAAGACCTCGCCTACGGGATGTTCCGTCCGCAGGCCCTGCAATGCCTCGAGGCGGCGCTGGACGGGGATGGAAAGCTTTCTGGTTGGCGGCACTGTGTGGTCGGTGACGGCGGGAACTTGCTGTATGGGGGCATCAAGCTCAACAAATACTATGACGTTCCGAACCAGTTCATCGAACAGCGCGGCACATCGCACGGCATTCGCCTGAAACACTGGCGGGCGGTTGCACATCCTTTCAATCTCTTTGCCATCGAGGGACTCATGGACGAGATGGCAGAAAAAGAAGGCATGGACCCGTTCGAGTTTCGTCGTCAACGCGTCGCCATGACCCCCAAGGCGAGGGAGGTGTTCGATGCCGTCGAGAAGATGAGCGACTGGCCGACCAAGCGGCCGGCGGGACGCGCGCTCGGGCTTTCGGTCAGCGAACGCTCCGGCTCGCTCGGCGCTGGGGTGGTCGAAATCTCCCTTGATCAACAGACTGGCAAGATTCGCGTCCACAAGGTATGGGTCGCAATCGACGGTGGCACCATCGTCCAACCGGAAATGGCACGGCACAATGTAGAGAGCGGTATTATTTACGGTCTGTCGAGCGTGTTGAAGGAGCGGGCAACCATGAAAGACGGCAAAGTCAGGCAATCGAACTTCCACGACTACGAGGTCCTGCGGATGTCGGAAGCACCGGAAGAAATCCACGTCGAGTTTCTGGACCGCCTCACGAAACCAACGGGTCTTGGCGAGATTGGTAATCCGTTCATCACTGCGGCGGTCGCGAATGCGTTTCACGCGCTCACGGGAAAGCGGCTCTATCACATGCCGTTCACGCCGCAGCGTGTCATACAAGCGCTCAAGGCTTAAAGGATTTCCGACGGTCGAGCGGGAGTACTATTCGGGACACAAAGATCTAGAGAAATTGTTAGTCGAACAACAGTCAAATCGATCCCGTAGACTAAGTTCCTTAGGATATAGTCATGACGAAATCTAACTCCAATCTCATCATGATGGTCCCTGTGGTTATATTCATCCTTATGGGCCAGGTACCAGTTTGGAGTGCGGGCGTTTAATTGGATAGTGTGAGCCGTTCACAGTTGTAGTTCGAGCCGGCGTGCTAGCGAGGGATCGATCTTGATACCCTCTTCTAATTCACTCGGGGTCAAATAGCCGAT
>JAOTWM010000029.1 GCA_029862885.1 Gammaproteobacteria bacterium | reverse complement strand
CCGCTTGCGACAGCAATTCACGGCAGCAATGCGGCATGCCATACCAGCGCTCCCAAAGCTCCGGATCCTTGATCCGAAAATCGGCCGCCAGGTCGATCAACGTCACACCCGCATCCAGCAGGCGCGGCGCGTGCTGCATGGCGATGCCGTTCGGTGTCGCCGAAAACACCACGTTACAACGGTCCAACCTTGCCGCATCGGGGTCGCTGAATTCCAGCGTCAGGTGGCCGCGTAAATTTGGAAATAGATCACAGACCGATCGCCCCGAATAAGCACGGGACGTCACCGCAATGAGCTCCGCCTCGGGATGGACGACCAACAACCGCATCAATTCCGCTCCGGTGTAACCGCTTCCACCAATAATTCCGACCCGCAACATCGCTGCTCCGTACTATTCTCTATATCTCGTGAATTCTGATCGATTGTAACGCGACGGAGCAAGGTACGACGTGCGCCGACGCGGCACAGTCGGACATATCGCCAATCGTTAAATGACGCAACGCATGACCGAGCGCCTGGCAATCCGTTGTACGGCATGAGGTTTGTGAGCTATAATATTGATCTTTAACGATATTTTATGATTCGATCAATCTGGGGGGATTCCTACTTCGTTACGCCAATATTTGTACTCGAGCAAGCCGATATTGGCGGATGCAGCGAACCGCCAAGCCGTCGGCCGCTAGGCACGTGACCGCGGGACTTGCCGTGGCTAATTCGAAGGTGTGCAGCAACGCGGACGGCCGTTTATCGGCTCGCCTGGAGGGCGTGCACCCATGAACCCGAAGCGCGGCGGGCTGCACACTAACTCGGCGCTGCGTCGCCGTTTGCGTATCACCATGAGCCGAAGCCGTTGATCGCCGATTTCGTTTCTTTTTCGCCGCGCAATCCGTTGGCGGCGGTGTTTTTTGCTGTAGTGATAACCCTCGCAACTTTCGCGATGAGTGCATTGGGCGTGCTGGAATATCCGAATGGAATTCTCTACGACCTCACAATGCGATTCGGGCCATCGGCACAGACCACTACGGACGATGTCGTCGTCATTCTCGCTCCGTCCGGTGACGACGAGTCTTTGTCCACGCAATGGAGCGCGGCGTTAACGACATTAACGGAACTTGGCGCGAAACAGATCATATTTTCCACACCGCCGCGAGGTGGCTCGCCGGAGTTCTATCAACAAGCCCGGCGGCTCGGCAACGTGACCTTCGGACGCGTAGTGCACTCAGATGACGAAGGTATACGAATCGGCGCGTGGCCCGATGCGGCTGCAGATTTCGATCTACAATATGGCTCGGTGGCCGTGCCGCCGGCCATCCACGGCAGCCACAGGCGTCAGCACGCCACGTTGACCATCGACGGCAAACGCCACGCTGTACTGGAATGGACCGCGGCCTATCGATTCTTGGGCGGCACCGCCGCATTGCCACTGGAGTCTTACCTCGTAAATTTTCAGGGACCCGCCGATCGGCTACCGATCATATCGATGCGGCGTCTATTGGAACAGGGATTGATTCCGGAACTGGTCCGTGATCGCAACGTAATTATCGGCGTCGATTCGGCGCAACCATCGATTGGCTTGCATACCCCCATAACCGGAAATGGACCGATGCTGCCGCTGGCGGTCTTTCAAGGCTACGCGCTGGACACACTGATCGAGCAGCGTTGGATTCGGACCACACCGCTGTCGGTGGTCTTGCTCATCATTGCATTTGTGGTAATCGCAAACTTGGCAGTCTACCAATGGATACAAGTACGCTTTGCAATGGGGCTTACCTTCGGACTGATAGCCACGTATTTATTGGTAGCGTGGGTCCTACCCGGGTACGCGCTGTATTGGCCGCCGATCAGCGAAATGCTCGTCGCTCAAGCGTCGAGCTTTCTATTGGTCATGCGCCACAAATCGTTGCTACAGGACACGACACTGCGGGAACTGTTGACCGACACGACCGCACGGTTGAAGGACTCGGGAGCACCAATGTTCTTTGCCGCGCAGCAGCCCTTCCAACAGCTAATGAAACTCGTGCTCCAGGTTTTTGAGCTGGATCGGGTAGTGTTGTTGCAACGTCTAACTGATGAAGAGCGCGTAGCGCCGGTGGAATTTTTCGGCTGCAGTATCGACGACATCTATGAGCAACGGCGCGACTACCGGCGCGTACCGTACGCTACCGCAATCGGGGAGAATCGGCCGATTGCGCTTACACGCTCGTTTCTCACTCGGCAATCGGGCGAAGACCAGTTTCTCGTACCGCTTAGTTACGGCGGAGAGATATTCGGATTTTGGGCGTTCGGTGTCACGTCTGAGAAGATCCACGCAATGCCACGATTCCTCCATGTCGTCGAGCGGATCAGTGTCGAAATCAGCCAACTCCTATATGACCGCAACCGCTGGCGCGGTCAACACGTCGTGGCTGCGGGGTTGACGCGCTGGCTGCGCTTACAGGGTGGTTACACGCCACGGGAGCCGCTACGCCAGGCCTTCGATGCGATGATGCGCCGGGTCGAAACACTTGGCTGGAGTTTCCATGGCATCAATGCCGCGGTCGTGGTATTCGATCTATTCGGCGACCCCCTCGATGTCAACGAATCGATGCTGGGATTATTGGAAAATATCGATCTAAACCCGCGCGATATTAACGCGTCGACACTGATTACGACCCTTACCGACCGTGACATCGCCCGAACGAAGAGTATCTTACAGCACGTCGTGTTGGGCGGAAAACCACTGTCTCTAAATGCCGCGGTCGCCGGCCGTAAGGAAGAATATTTGCTGACGATTCACCCCATCAAAAAGGAAGACGGCTCCCAAGTTGGGGATACCACGACCCTTGAGCTAAGCGGAATTCTCGTCGAGGTAGTCGACGTCACCAAGCTCCGCGAGCCCGTGGAGTTACAGGAAAAAGCACTACGGCGGTTGATGTTTCAGATTCGCAACGACCTTGAGTCGATGGTGTTGGCGGCCGGACTACTTAAAGACGAGCAATTACCGAGCGACGAACGCGCGCAAGTCGTTGATATCTATGAAACGAAAGTACGTGAATCCATTACTCTGGTGACCGATGCCCAACAGCACCTAGGCCTCGACCCGGATGTACACCAGCTCTCACGATATCCCGTACACCCGACCGACAGCCTACGCAAGGCGATACAGGCTGCCGCCGAATCGTTGACCAAACAACGCATTAAATTGTCGCTGCACGCTCCCGCACCGGAGATTATCAGTCTGGTGCTGGCGGAACCGCACGAGCTCGAGTACGTTCTGAGCACCATTATCGCGATGTTGGTCGAAGACGCTATCGCCGGATCGAAATTGGAAATTAACCTCGAAGAACGCGCTGGATGGATTACGTTTGAACTTGCCAATCAAGGATTCGGCATACCCAACGAACACTTCCAAGGCTACCTGTCGCAATCCGATGATTCCACGGCCACGGAGTTCCAAGCGCTGCGCGAGTGCGCGAGTCAAATTCAGAGCTGGGAAGGCACCTTTGCCGGCCATAGTGAAGTAGGAACCGGCACGCGCTTTCGTATCGAACTGCGGAGTTTTCTCGGCATGCCTCCGGCGGACACACCCGTTGCCAGTGACCGTGTGGCCAGTTAGCTCCAGATTGTCAGTATGAATTCTTCTGCCTCCAAGCCATCCGCACCAAAGCCTCGAGTCTTGTTGGTCGATGACGATCGACTCGTATCCCGACTCATGGAGATCGCATTCCGGAATAGCGGCTTTGAGACCTATACCGCCAACAACGGCGAACAAGCATGCGAGGTCGTAGAATCCAACCCAGTGCAACTGGTCGTACTGGATATGATGATGCCGGTAATGGACGGAATGCGCTTCTTGGGTTGGATGCGGCAAGACAACAAATTCGACATACCCGTTCTCGTCGTGACCGCGATGGCGCGTGGCGGCAATGAGGAACGTATCCGCAGCGCCGGCGCTAACGATGTGCTATTCAAACCAGTGGAAATGAACACATTGATCGAACACGCCCGGCGTCTGCTCGGCACCTGAACGGCACAACCCTCATGGATCTGTTTCCGTTCCCGTTATTCCCCGACGGCAGCCTGTCCAGTTCTGTCATCACTACAGTTTGGGTTGGTGTCATGGTGGTGGCGTTTTTCAACCTGCGCCTCGGTTGGGTATTTTCCGGCCTCGTGGTGCCCGGATATATGGTGCCACTGTTGTTGGTAAAACCATGGTCCGCCGGCATCGTCGTCGTCGACGGCATTATCACGTATTTTATCGTTCGCTTTCTCTCCGAGCGCCCAGCATTCTTACCTTATTGGTGCAGTCTGTTTGGACGCGATCGGTTCTTTGCGTTGCTTCTAGTCAGCGTCATCGTGCGCTTACTTCTGGATGGCTGGGTGCTGCCGATCATGGGCGAATATATCAATATTAGATTCGGCTGGAATATTGACTACCGCAGTAATCTACATAGCTTTGGGCTCATCATCATCGCGTTGATTGCGAACCAGCTCTGGAAAACCGGTTTCGCCCGCGGGGTGATGCCGCTGCTGGTCACGATCGCCGTCACCTACGTCATCGTCCGCTATGGACTCATGGAGTTCACCAATTTCAGTGTTGGCAACCTGCGATTTTTGTACGAAGACCTGGCGGCATCGGTATTAGCCAGCCCCAAGGCCTACATCATCGTGCTGACTACCGCCTTTCTCGCGTCACGTATGAATTTACTGTATGGCTGGGATTACAACGGCATTTTGATTCCATCGCTACTCGCTCTGCAATGGTATCAACCCACAAAAATCCTGACTACGTTTGTCGAAGCGCTGGTGATTCTCTATATCGCACGCCTCGTATTGCAAACGCCATTCTTTACCCAGGTCAACATGGAAGGCGCCCGTAAACTATTGCTGTTTTTCAATATCAGTTTTCTAATGAAATTCGCGCTCGGTTACCTGTTACCGGAATTTTGGCCGGATCTAAAAGTCACCGATACCTACGGTTTCGGCTACCTGTTGGGGACGTTGATCGCGATTCGCATGTACGACCAGGATCTGATGGCGCGGCTCACGCGGGCTACACTGCAAACCTCGATCACTGCGATCGTCGCTGCCAGTGTAGTGGGTTTCGCACTGACAAGTTTCGGGAAAACCCAAGCATGGTTTGCCGCGACGCAGAATTTCAGCTCGGGCGCCGACGTTATCCTGCAACCGGAAGCACGGCTATCGGATCGACTACAACGCGACAAGGTGTTGTTGTATCAAACCGACCCAGACAAATTAACACCGTCAGCACTGCCCCAGGAAATAACGCGATTTACTGGGTCTCTGCTGGCAATTTCGAACTACGACGGGGACGACCACGACCACGACGAGAGTTTAAGGCGCGCGGCGACCGAGCTTGATGCCATCGGCTATGAATTGTTGCTTATCGACGGGCGCTACGCATATATGCGCGAGCGGCCTCCGGCCCGCGGTCGCGGGCTGTTTGTCATCGACACCCAGGCGCAAAACGATTTGATTTTAGAGGCTCCGGCGCCACTGGACGAACCCGGTACAGCAGAGGCCGCTAGTGTGTTGCTGAGAAGCCTGGGCGCAAAGGGTCTCGCGATCGCCGGCACGCGGCGCAACGCAAAGCCGGACGGCTCCGCGGACAGCCTGCAGAATCGGCACACGTTGTTCCAGGTATTCCACCGAGAACTCGCGCGCAGCAACGCCGTGCAGATAAGAAGGCTCGATTCCGCACCGGATCAATGGCGCCAGGCCG
This sequence comes from Gammaproteobacteria bacterium, assembly GCA_029862885.1. GTDB lineage: Bacteria > Pseudomonadota > Gammaproteobacteria > Arenicellales > JAOTWM01 > JAOTWM01. The sequence continues at coordinate 16,885 of JAOTWM010000029.1, read as the reverse complement.
AATCTGCGGGCAACAACTCGATGTGGGTCCGCGGCACTTTACCGGCTGATCTGGATCTGGTCGGACTGCGAAACCAAACCGGGGGCTTCGATATGCACTGGGAGGCACCGCCGTTTGCTAACGTCCAACGCGAATCCAGCCCGCGTGGATTCGCGGAGTTGGCCATTAGCGGCGACGATCTGCGCCGCATCTGGTCGCAGGGTGTGCTCGCGGAACGCGATATTAAGGTCGAAGTGCAGGATTTGCGGATCGACGGCTACTTGCAGGGCTGGATACTGGACTCAAAACAAAAAATTGCGGGCCGTGGCACCGATGCATACCAGCCGCCCCGCCTCGACGAATTGATCTACTTCGATCAGGAAATTCTGTCGCCGCTGCTGGCGGCCATTCGGCGCGATTATCGCGACGGTGACTGGGCACCCAAAGGACTGAACGCGTTGCGCGTGATCGACGCCGCAGCGTCGGCGTTCGGCTATGAGATCATTCGCTATAAACACCGGCGTAGCGACCAAGAATATATTATTCTTGCGGAACGCGACGACACTCAGAGTCGCCGTTTTTGGGGCACTTATGTGTTTCGCCTTGACCAGCGCAACGACTATATTGTGCAAATCCCCCGCCCCGGGTTCGAACAAAACAGCTTCGAGTTCGGCGCTGCGTTGTTCGAACGAATCAACGCCGGTGCGTTATTGATCGCCGGCGCACACCCGGATTCCAATCGCGACCGCAGCGCCGACGTGATCCAAATACGCAACATGCAGAGCGTGTTCACGCTCGTGCATCAGGTCTTACTGCGGGACCTCGGAGTAACACCAACCATGACGATTCAATCCCGTGCACTGGGAGCGCAAAAGGCCCTGGCCGTGCCCGACGCCGACGCGTTAATGGCATTGAGCGATGGCACTTATCGGCGTGAGCATGCCGGGGCGTTAACCCAGGCCCTACTCGAACAACTCGATGCCGACCAGCTGGCGGTGCGCTTGGTGGACGGGTCGCCGCAAACCGCCGGCTACGAAGTCGGATTTCTTCCGCAATTGCGTTATCTGGAAGCCTCCGAGAACAAAGTATTCGCCAGCCTATGGGTGTCGCCTCTGGCGCGCGCCAGTTATCGGCAACAAACCGAAAATCGCGTGTTCGGTTCGCAATTCGACGTGCTAGACATACCCACGATCGACGCCGACTTACAGACATACGTCACCACTACGCTCACACCGTCCGCGCAAGAGCACCTCAATACCCAATTATCCGCGGATTTGGATCGTTACGTCGCTACCCATGACCTCGTCACTCTGCAACGCATCGTATTGAGCTGGCCCGATTATCATTGGCTGCGGGTCAATGACATCGATTCGCAGCAGGTGTTCGTACTGGTATTGGACGCCGATCGAGCGTTGTTAGCAGCGGTGAATCTTCGGCCTCGGCATCCGCAACAGGTCGTAGCCACCGGCGGTGTACCGATTGAGATCGAAACCGTTGAACGATTCATCGCGACACGCGCAGGAAAACTCGTGGTGACACAACGATGAGGGTAGTCGGTCATGCCTTGCGGCTGCTGCTAATGCTGGCCGTCATCGCCGCAACAGCGTGGTGGGGTTGGCCGCGGCTGGTCTCGGAGTTGTCAAAATTACGGGGCACGGAACCGATCGAAGGCGTCAAGTCTACGATCTCCTATGTTCTGCCCGAAGACGGCTGGCTCGAGTTCCCGGTCGACCGGCGCAGCCAGATAATTCGTGTGCTCAGCACCGCCAACACGCTTCGATCGCAATTGGCGCTGGCCGAGCCCGGGACTTCTTACGCCATCCGGTACCAACTGCTGGATCGCGCGGGCCGCGTGCTGGTTGAGCAAACCCATCACCACGGCACCGATATTGCACGCGGAATTGATCTGGAAACCGGTGAGTTTTCGCTGCCATTCGTTTACCGTGATCCCACGATCGTACCGTTGCGCTCGCAGCGGCTGTTGATCGGCCGCGAGCTGTCCGACAGGGTGACACGGCTGCGGCTGCAACTGGCAATGCGTGACCCATCGATCAGCGACGTCGTGGTTCGGGCCCACTTGCGCGCCGGCGCACCGAACCGTAAGGGCGCGCGGCTTTGGCCACGGCTACGCCAGCAGCAACGCGAGTTGCTGGCTAGCGCGAGTGTCTACGGCGAATATCTACTCAGCGACGAGGAAAAGGAAGCCTTGCTCAGGCTATCTTGGAAACCGATGGGGACAGCCGGCATAGAAGCCCAGGACTATGTTACCCGGCGGTTATACTTCGCACACACTGCAGACGATACCGAAGCTGTCGCGAGCGGCCTGCCGACAGGCATGTTTGTACGCGACGGTTTACGGGCGGTGGTCCCGGTACCTCCGCGCCCGGTGCCCGTTACGCTGAGGTTTGAGACGTCCAGCGTCGATGCTACCGATGCCGATCCCCACATCACGATCGACTACTACGGCAAACACAACGCACACCAGCGCTACACACTCCCACTCGGCAGTATGACGTGGGAGGCCTCGCTAGATGGCGGCTGGTTGCAAGTATCGGCCACCTCGATCGTCACCGTGCGGGCGTTTCTCGCCGACGGCAGTGGCCAAGAAATCACCCCGCGGCCGCGGTATCTTCGCACCTTCGCGGTCGCCCCCGGCAAACCAATTGAATACTGGATCGACCACATCGGTGAGCACGATACCGCATTCCGCATCGACCTTCGCACCCGCGATGACTCCGAATCGCCCGCGGCAGAGGCGGTTCGCTATACGTTGCTCGATGCCGCCGGCCAAGTCGTGGCACAAGGCGAGCTGCGGACCGGCGGCACGATTTCGTACTATGATCGTGCCGCCGCTGACGCGGAAACGCGACTCTCGGAATCAACACGATACTTTTTCAAGCTGTCGGCGCAGGTGACCCGGCTGCGCCTGAGTAGTGACGACGGCGAAGCATTGATCAGCGGCTATTCACGGCCACCGGGTCTGGCGCACGAACTCGTGGTGCCACGTGACTACATCCCGTTCATCCGCCAACACAGCGACAACCCACCGCCACCGGCGTGGTTTCTCGTCAACCCGGCACACAGCAATGATCTCATTCGCACCCAGCGCTCGACCGTGCTCGCAGTGCAAGCGCCACCTACCGAACACAACCCGCAAATCGCGGCCAGCGACTATGAATGGGTCGGTTTTACCCCAGACGGGGCATGGTTGGCGCGGCATCTTTTGAATCCTCGACAAAGCGGCAAACCCGTAAACGCTCGTGCCCGTGGCGTGGTGTTTCGCCGCATCGATGCCGGTATCGTTACCGCACTAGAGCTCCATGGCGAAGCGCAGACTCGCCGCATAACACCCACGCTGATATTTGTTCGGGAACAAACGGCACCCTTCCGCTTATCGGTTAGCCTCGATAACCGCGAAGTGCTGACTGAGGAAGTCGCTGGCCGGCGCGGTGAGCTGCGGTTGCCCGCGGTCGCCGCCGGGCCCCACCGACTGCAGATCACCGCGTCGGCAAACGCCCAGTGGTTAATTAATTACGCCGGCGGCGAGGGAACAGCATTCACGCGCCAGCTGGCTTACCGCATGGGCGGCGCGGGTTTACGATTCAAGTACCTCAAGCAGAGCCACGAGCGCGAAACCTTGTCGGTCCGCGTGCAATTGCCACGACACGACCCGGCACCGCTCGGCGTCACCACCTCAATCGAAATCGGCCGCCCATTGAAAACAGACTACGGTCCGCAATCCGACTATACGCTGTTACAGCGGCGCTTTATCGTGCATTCGGATTCGGATACCACACCCGCCGCCGTACTCGGAACCAGCAACGAATGGGCCGATCAGGGCACGACATTTTTTGTGCCGTTCGGAGCCGATTTGGCACCCGGCCCCTATACCGTCAATCTACAAACCGAAGACGGCCGTGAGGCTTACGCAACGCTGTACCGAATCCTACCGGGCGCACCACCCCGCCGCCGGTATTTTCATGAACTCGCGACACGCGAAACACAGGCATTACCGTGATAGTTGCTATACTTAGACCATGCAGATCAAAGGCGCGCTGCGTTCCTGTTGGCAAGTATGCCGTGGACGCTTGACTCTGCACCATCGTTGCATAACGTTGGCCATTCGCGTCCATCCTTCTGCGGAACTGGCTTGAGGGCATTTCGCAGCGTCATGGCACCTCCCCACGCCAAGGCTGCGGCCCCTTGGCACATCCCGCCAACAGGACGTTACGCGATTCTTGCGTGTCTGGCATGGCTGCTCTACGCCAACGCGTCAGCGCAAGACAACGGTGTCGATCCAGTACGCCGTGAATGGGTTACGATCGATCCGGCTGAGATTCAAATCGGTGCCGCGCGCCACCAGCCGCCAAGCAGCGGGTCTATTACATTGGCGCCTGGGCAATCCCTCAAAGTCAGGGTCCCCGCAAACGAAATGCTACGTGCCGTTTCGCGTTCCAGCCCCCTAAGCACCGGTGACCTGCAGTTCGCCGTTGCCAGTGGCATCGGCATCTACGCCGAACGCACCGCCACAATTGCGCCCGATAACGGCGCGCTGCTGCTCGATGATATCGCCGCGGTGCGCAGATGGGTCCGCGTATCCCGACCCAAGAATGCCGATCAACCACTCGCCATCAATTTCCACCTGTCCCGCCACCAACGGCCGCGCCAACGCACTACGTATCGCCGCGAGGTCGAATTGCCGGCCGATGCGGTGTCGGTGGCGCGAATCGAAGCGGAACCCATCAAATTTTGGCGGGTCGGCACCGGCCAACGAATCCAGATTCGCGTGACCGGCCCATCGCGGTTGCTGGTTGAGGCACGCTACGAATATCCGCCGTATCCAGTGCCATCGAATCAGCGGTTTCGTTTGTATACTGCTTTGAACGGTGAGCCGTGGCGAGTCTCAGAGTATGAAACATTTGCGGAGCGAACGTCGTTGCGGGTCGACGGTCAATTGCGACGCCTTGGCCGGATTGAATCAGCATTCCTGACGATAGCTCCCGGCGAACATACACTGACATTCGATCCGACCGCCAACTTGCTATTGCGGGTCCGCTCCCGCGAGGCATCGAGCTTTTTATTGCCGCGCATCAATGCGTTGGATGGCGACGATGTCGAGCCCGCGGCCGCCCACCAACGCACCGGCTCGTATTGGGAAATCGGCTTAGACGAGATCGACCGGTTAGTCACCGGTACGCCGCGCGAGCGCAAACGCGCCGCATTCCGAATCGCACAAGACAACAGTCGGCGCGACGGCGGCCTGATCGGTGCCGACATCGTGCGCCGTATCGCGGCACAATACCCTGGCGACGCCGACCTCGGCCGACTGTTGACGACGTTCATCGGTCGCCACACGATGCCACGTGACTTAGCGCCAATTGCAGACGGACGGACGCGCCGGCACCGGCCCGCGGCGTACCCGACCCGAGCGCTTTGGACTGAAGCCAACCGACACCTCGCTGACGGGAGGGAGCCTCCCATCGACGCGCTTACGATAAGCGCGGGCCGCGCTCTGTTTCACGCCTTGAGTGTCGATCGACCATTACAGGCAACTCTGCCCAAGAGCCCGGTCGACTCGTTGCTACGAGTCGTCGTCGATGCAAACTCGCTGAGCGCACCGACGCGACTATCGGTCCGTTACGACAACGGCACCGTATCGACATTGTTTGTCGACCCGGCCGATATCGCGTATGCACCGGCGCTGTTCCTTGGCGAAAAGCAAAGATTCGCCGCGGATACCCTGGATACGATCGACGCGGTGCGCCGCGCCGAACCCGCAAAGGAATGGATATTGGCTGGTTATGTGGAATTAGCATTACCGAAATCGGTTCGTTCCGTAGCCGTCAGCACCCACAGCGATTCTCTACAAGTTGCGCTGCAATACCGTTCTCGGCGGCCTTTCGAGTTGACCGAATTGGAACTTCAGGAAGCCTTGCGCCGAGTTGGCGCTGGCGTCCCGATGCAGATTCTGCAGCGCTTGGTTCGTAACGCTGCAAAGATCGATAGTGGCGATATCGCCAATACCGGCAGCTATGCGATCCAACTTGGCGCGTTCGCGAATTTTGCGAACGCCGATCGCCTCACAGCTCAGCTGCGCGATCTCGGATACGTGATCTACCAAAAATTAGGGCACATCGACGCCACCGCCGTAAAACGCGTCTTGATTGGGCCGTTTCCCGACCGCGAAGCGGGCGACCGGGCGCGGCGCGAGTTCCGCGCCGACAAACGCTTGGCGGCCGCCATTACACGCAACGCACGGCTAGTTGAAGTGGCTGCGATCGCTCCCGGCGCAGGCCAAGCCCTGGAACTCGATCTGCAAACCTTGTCCACTTGGGTCAATCACGATTCCGCCTGGGATTTAGCGCACCATTACCTGCCTTTGGCGCGGCTGCTCAAGGCTGCCGATCGACGATTTCGCCGACCGGTTGCTCCAATCGTTCAGCAAAACCCGGCCGAACTCACACCCGCGGAGGCAACCCGACTCGAACAGCTCGCGCGTCGTCATCAACAAGACGGTGCGTGGTTACCCGCCTTACAGGCTTGGTCGATACTGGCACGCAGCGACTTGGCGGACGCGAGACGTGCCGGGTATTCCGGCACCGTGCGCGCGTTATTCCGGCTCGGCGAGGTAAACCTTGCCGATCGGTTGCTGCGCTCGCTGTTTTTGTATGATCGAGATCCCGTGATTCGCGATAACGCATTCAGCCGGCTCGTGGAATATAACCGAAACCAGAATAACAATTTGGGTCTGCAAAACTTGCTGGCCAGCGCCGCGCTGCGTATTCCGGGCGTCGCTGTTTTTCGGTTGCTGTCGGAAAATTTGCTGGCCTCGGATCGACCCGACTTGGCCCTCACATTGGCCACCGCGCTACCACGCGCGGAACAACCGGTCGATGTCGTGCTGTTGGCGAGTCTGCAGGAACGCGCGTGGTCGCTTTTTGAGGCCACGCTGGATGATGTCAGGAGCGAAGTCGAACGTAATCTGTGGCGTGGCTTCCGAGCACAACGCGAACACCGCTACGACCTCGCACGTGACTACTGGAAACGTGCAGGCGACGAAGGCGCTGCGCTGCGCGACGCCTTAATCGACGGCTTAGGTATCGCACAACGAATGAATACCGGCGGCTCTGCATCGGCCGGCACGATCCGCCGCTGGGAGGCGTGGCAACAGAAACATCCGGGCGAACGGCAGTGGCGCAACGCCGAGGCGGTAGTGGTGGAAAGTGGTGGCAGCGTCATTGTGTACTCGCCGGAGCGAGATGAGTATTCGCGCAGCTACCGGTCTACGCGGGAATTGCCTGCACGAATCAGCATCGATGGGCCCGCAAAGATCCGGATTCGAGCCCGGCCATTATATGCCGACACCGCGGGGGTGCCATTCGATGGCTGGATACATGTGCATAACGGCGATCGTTACGAACGTTTTCCGATTAACGGCAACCGGCCGGCCGAGGGCGTGGATTTGGTCGGCGCCGACGAACTGCTGGCCGGACTGCTGGTGCCAATCCAATACGAAGTAGGCCCCGGTCATCATGAGATCAACGTGTTCAGCGACGAGCGCCCCTTACTGCTCGGAGTCGACGCGTGGCTTCCGGAATTACCACTCGCAGTGCTCGCGGAATTGCGTCATCCGAGTGCAGCGCAGCTCGCAGACGGCATCCAGTCCGGAATAACCCAATCCGCACCAGCTGGTGTGCGTCGCGTTATAGACCAAATCGGGCAGTGGCTAAGCAGCGGCGATGCTGGTGAGGCCGTTCGTGTGACCGCCGCCGGCGAATCGAAATCGAAAGCGGCGGTACCAAACACAAGCGACTGGGTCGGACCCAGCGATCGAGACTTCGCGATTCGGCAGATGCAGGAGTTGGTGTGGGAAACAGAGCGAGGCGAAGTGCCTGCCGAGCACCTGTTACCGGCCGCGGCCCGAATCGCGACCCAGTATCCCGATGCACCGGGCATGCAAGAGCTGCTGGCACGCCTGACCCGCCGAACGGTATGGCAACCTGTACGCAGTGTCGAGCACAGCGCCGGCAGCCGTTTCGTCGAGACTATTGGCTGGCACCCGGGCTCGCCATCGGTGCAAGTTCGTAAAACACTGTTGGGGGAGATCCCGAATGATAATCATGTTATCAGCAGCCGTCAGCAGTTTGGTCTCGAACTCAGTCGATCAAAACCGTCGACGCTGGAGATTGAACTCACCCGAGGCGACCTGCCGTTTCTGCTGGCACACCCATTATCTGCTTACTATGTCGTCGACGACGGTAGCCACCATGGCGTCGAGTTGATGCCGGGCGCACCGAGTAGACGCGTGCGCGTCGAAGTACCGGCCGGTGCCCACACGGTCTCCGTCGGAATCGACAAGCCATTCGCAAATCAATTCCTTAAAATTCGCGTCGCCGAGATCGAGGCAGGCCGCACGGTGCCGATCCCACCTGCTGCAAACCTCATGTACCAGGTAGCGACGCTGGCCGAACCGCTAATCGTACGCATCAAGGGCCCGGCTTGGTTGCGCGTCGACGAACGCGCCGGTGACCGCGTACAGCAACATTTCAAGATCGTCGCCGATGGCTGGCAAACGCTGACTTTTGGACCTACCGCACCGCGCGACGAATCGCTATTCCGGCTCTATCGCCGGGCGATCGACACCGAGCGCCATCTCATTACGCTGCAGCGACCCGAGCAAGCCACACCGCGCTTGGCCGAATTCCGCGTGGACATACCGGAGATTTCAGCACCAGCAGCACCGGCTCTAACCTCGACTGGAATGGCCGATGAATCCGTGGACGGTGTATGGAACGCTTACGGCAGCACCGTACAACGTCGCAATTTCGACGAAGATAATGTCAGCAATTCGGAACGTTTTTTGGAATTGGGAGCGACCCATCGCTATTACAGCGCGGCACGCAACGGATATTTTCGAACCGATTTTTTGGGGCGCATCCGTGAAACCGGGGGGCCGACTTTAGGCGTTCGCGAGCGAATTGAGCTACGTTCGGAAAATCATCGCTACCTAATCCGCTTGGGGGGCTCGGCGCTGGCACAAAACCCGGGTGGAAACATGGATGGCGCCGAATGGGCTGCATCACTGTTTGCCAGTGTCATCAGCGAACGACCGCTAGGGGAGAATACAAATCATTACCCCACGGCGCGGATTTTTAGGCGCTGGCTGAGCCTCGACGCCGATGAGATAACAGAACCGGACCGCGTCGATCAGGACATCTTCACGGAATACAAATCCCAACATCTGCATGGCCTCTCCGTAACCGACACGTTGATCCACCGCCCATGGCTCGACACCCGCTGGTACGCCGCGCCAACACTCACTACCAATGAGGACTTCAATCCGTTCGATCCGGAATTTGTGCAACTTAGGCTGGGCTGGAAGCAGCTTGTAGGCACCTGGGAGTTGGATGCGCAGTATCGGCTGCGACATTATCTCGAGGACGACGATCGTGCTAACTCATTCACTCAACACCTCCTAAGAATGGACTTGGATTGGAGTCCGTGGATTATCGATTCACGGTCGTGGCAAGCGACATTTCGCTTGAGTCACGATATCGATTCGGCGGAAAATTCATTCCGACTTTCTGTCAGTCGGCCGTTTAGAAACTCACGTACGACACTGCGGCATTTTCGACCGGGAGAGATCGATTTTCTTGATATTCGGCGCGATCACGCCATCAATTCCGATAACTGATAGGCTGCGGCGCCATGCACGACGCTAATGATTTGCGCGCCGCGCTTCGCCACAACTTGCGCGCCGTTGATTCGCGGGTTTTGGATCAATTCTATTCGCATCTCGAAGATTCCTATCGAACCTGGTCCGGCGTCGAAACGGATGCACCGCCGTGGGCCGCCGCAGTGGAAATCTATTACCGACTAAAAGAATTTCTAGACGGTTACATCGAAGAATTATCGAGCGATCTCGCAATACTGCGCCGCCATTATTCCGAATACAGTCAACGCTATACCCACGCGGTCTCGCAACAGGACCGTGAAGAACAAATCATAGAATTCGCCCGCGCCCTCGGCGCTACGCGCCCGCAATTGATCGGCGATCGGCGCGCGTTCAGCCGCTGGTTCGCTCACGATGCCGTAGTGGATCGTTACCAACGCCGCCATGCCGATCTGGAACGCCGAATTGCGTTGAGCTTGGAACGCCTCGGCGCCATCGCCGCCGTCGTTCTCGAAACGGTCGCACCGGAACAAGGTGCGAGGGCGACCTGGCACCGACTCGCTCTGGAGCGCGTCATAAAGCCGTTGTTAAGCCACGATGGCGATCCCCGAGTTCGAATCGCGGCGTTTCGCAGTCTCGCCGACGCGTTACGGGCACTACCGGAGGGACAACAACAGGGGTATGTTTCGAAATCGACGTTCCAATATATATACCGATCCTCGCTGGATGTCCGGCAACCGGTATGGATCCAATGTGAAGCGTTGGTTTTGTTGCGAGACCTATCGCCGGAAATACTAAAAACCGCATTGCAAAAACGTCTCGGCGTCGAAATCATAAGCAACGATGACCTCTTTGTGCGGCGCCGCGCCATTCAAGTGCTCGCCGGAAGCCTCCATGCGTTACCGCAATTGGCCGCCGTATTACCGTTAGCGTTGCGCGAACCGAGCGCCTACGCACGCCAGGGGCTCGCCGAAATGCTGCCGGCCATCCCCTTCACCATTGCCCTTAAGTTAGTCAGTGCATTAGCCCTACAAGACGACTCTCCGCAAGTACGGGCGGCCGCGATCAATGCGCTACCGCTGCTGGCCGATCACGACGTCACATTTGAGCATGCATTGGGTTGTTTACGGCGGGTATTTGAAACCGAGAGAGATCGCTTCGTAGTGCGCGTTGCGCTGCGCACCGCCACCATCGGCCATGCTCGGCTCAGCGGACGCGAACAAGAGCAACAAGCGCAAAATTGGCTCGAGCAATTGGCACCCGCCATCGAAGCCCTACACAACAGCGCCGACGATATCCGCATGCGGCGTTGGGCCGCGCACGCCCGGGAGCATTTGTGGGTACAAGCGGACGCGGTGCGCCGCGAACTCTACGCGCAACTCAGTTTGCGATTAAATGGAGCCGCGCCCGAAAAGGCCCAGTTCATCCGCCGACGCGACCTTGCCACTACCGACCCAGAAACCCTGGGTCGTGTGTTATCGGTGATCACCCAAAATGAACACGGCTGGGGTATCGAGCCCGGCCGGTCGCGTTACCGGTTTCAGGGCGAAACCCGTCGATTTCGACTGTGGCGATTTCTGTACGAAATTCGGAATCCGTCGACCGACAAACGCCAGGCGTTTCGCCATACCATCGGTCGCGTGTTCCGTGGAACCATTCGCGCACCCTCGAACATTATGGCAGAGCTCAGCGAAACCAAGGTGCCCGGTGAACCGTTGTTCATCCCCAGCGACGACAGTTGGCGACCCTATATTCCGCTGGTGGACGAATTTATTTCCGCACTGGATCATGGCGGCAAGCCGCTGCGACTGTACACCGCCGAAGGCGTTACCGAAATAGAACCTCCACGGGCGCCACATCGATGGCTACGCGCACGCACGGCGTTGAGTACGCGGTTTGCGTATTACGCCGGGTTACGCAATTGGCAAGAAGACAGCCAGATTAAGGCCGATTCCTACATTCGGGAAGTTCGCAAACTTGGATTTACCGTACGCTTCTTGCCGCACGAGTATGAAACCGACATCGGCCCGCAAAACGATGCCAGCGTTGCGCGTTTCTTCGCGGCGACGCCGATATTCGGCGTATCGATTTCCTGGGAGCCGATCAGGGATTATTTCTTTTCCATTTATGAGAATACGCTGTACGACCTCGGTTTGTTTGCGCTCGGTCTGACCACGCTGTTCGTCGGCCGACATCTATATCTTAACCGGCGCTTTCGACGCGCTCGCGAACGTATACCGCTCGTGGTCGGAGGTTGGGGAACGCGCGGCAAGTCCGGCACCGAGCGCCTGAAGGCCGCGCTGTTCAACGCCATGGGTTACTCGATCGTGTCCAAAACTACTGGCTGCGAAGCGATGTTTTTGATGGCACATCCGTTCGACTCGGTGCGCGAGATGTTCTTATTCCGACCTTACGATAAAGCTACGATTTGGGAGCAAACCAACATCGTCGAAATGGCGGCCCGGTTGCACGGCGAAATATTCCTTTGGGAATGCATGGGGTTACAACCCGTATACGTCGGCATTCTGCAGCGGCAGTGGATGCACGATGATATTGCAACAATTACCAACACCTACCCGGATCATGAAGACGTGCAAGGCCCGGCGGGCATCGATGTCGCCGAGGTCATGACTAATTTCATACCTAGAAACTCCAGGTTGCTTACCAGCGAAGAACAGATGCTGCCGGTACTACGCACTGCGGCAACCCAACTCGGCACGAAGATGCGTTCTGTCGGCTGGTTCGAGGCCGGCATGTTGACGCCGGATGTCATGGATCGCTTTCCGTACGAGGAACACCCCTTCAATGTCGCCCTGGTATTGACGATGGCCGACGAACTTGGGGTAGAGCGCGATTTCGCAATCAAGGAAATCGCGGACCGAGTCGTGCCGGATCTGGGGGTATTGAAAACCTATCCCACAGCCGAAGTGCGCGGTCGTAAATTGGAATACATTATGGGAATGTCCGCCAACGAGCGACTCGGCTGCCTCACCAACTGGGCGCGAATGAACATGGATACCCAAGACCCGTATGAATCACCGGGAGTCTGGGTGTCTACGGTGGTCAATAACCGCGCTGACCGGGTTCCGAGGTCGCGCGTCTTCGCGGATATTATTGCCGCCGATGTCAGTGTCGACCGACACGTTTTGATCGGGACCAATATCAAAGGTCTGTATGGCTATATTCACGAAGCCTGGCAAAGTCACGCGGCAAGCCTGACGCTCTGGCCCGAACAACAAGACGGCGAGAGCGACGCGGCGACGGTGTTTGAGACCGCTGCGCGCCGCATGCGGGTACCGCTGAGCGACGCCCACATCAGCGAACGGTTGCAGGCCATGTTGACGGGATTGGGGGTCGCTGCGGACCGAGTTGCTGCATTCGGCGGAAACGACGGTGACGATGCGTTACGGCAAGGCCTTAGCAAGTTGCAGCTCGATACCTATGCCGACGACATCATTGTCGCAATTAGTGCGGCTCGCACCGCATACCAGGAATACCAGGCGTTTGTGCGGCGCCTTGGTGCGGCGTCAAACACGGACCGGGCACGCATCGACCAAGAGTACCGAGACCTCATGTGGCGCTGGCTGGAAGCAAAGCTTGTAGTGGTGGACGACCCGCATACTCCCGGCGAACAAATCATCGACCGGATTTGCCGGGAGACGCCGCCCGGTATTCGCAATCGCATTATGGGCATGCAGAACATCAAGGGCACCGGCCTCGATTTCGTATACCGGTGGGAGGCGTGGCTCGCGTGTCACACCGCCTGTCAGCAGCTCCGCGACGCGGACACCGCCGTTGCCAATGAAGGCTTGCGTTTTCTCGTCGGTTTTCGCGAGTTCGGAATGCTGTCCGAGCCTTTTGTACGACAAACAATCGCCCATGTAGAACAACACGGAACTGCGCATGGCGAGCGATTCCGATCCGAGTTGGCGATGGTATTGAGCAATCTCGATCAGGCCATGAATGAGTTGCGCGGCAAGAGTTCTGGTAGCGGTAGTGCCGGCAGTACTCGCGGTGCCCGTTTCATGGCCTACATTGCGAATTCGCTGGAAGCCGCTCTGGATGTTGGCGATGCCATTAAACGCCGCAAGATTGCCAAGCAAATCTATGCGGATCTCGCCAACGAACGTATCGGTCAGCAGCGCGCAGTGCTCGAACTTCAGAAATTGAACAAACGGCAAAAAGGCGGCTGGGTCGCCCAACGGATTAGTGACTTTTTCGCTCGTTTGCGACGCGACCCGACCTCATCGCCGGCGGAGGCCAAAGGATAATGATCGAGCCCGGATATTTCACCACGGCGGACGATACGTCCTAAGTAGTCTCAATACTTAAACCGGTTATCTTGTCCACTCGGGTTTGCGGCATCCACACAATTGGTCCTGTACCGATTTTCTTCGGAACTTCGAACCTTCGTGATTAGTCCGGACTAACCGGCAATCACCGCAGCCTGAAACGCCACGGCTTTATCGTCGTGTAGCGTGAGCAATGGCACCGGCAATCCGAAGTAATATCCTTGGCCATAGTTGACGCCTAGATTGCGTAAATCTCGCACTACCTCATCGCTACCAATCGACTCGGCAATGGTCTCTATCCCTAACGCCAACCCGATTTGGTTGATGGCTGCTACCGTTGCGCGGTCTGACGGATCTCTCGCCATATCATGAACAAATCCACCATCGATCTTCAGGTAATCCACGTCGAGATATTTAAGGTAGGCGAATGACGACAAACCACTGCCAAAATCGTCCAATGCAAATCGGCAACCGTATTCCTTCAGCTCCCCGATAAGACGTTGCGCGTCCTTGAGATTGCGGATCGCAGCCGTCTCTGTGACCTCGAAACATATTGCTCCAGGGGCTGGCGTGCTTTGCTGGATTTGCTCTCGCGCAAAACCGGCGAATGTCCGGTCCGCCATCGAGGTCCCAGAAATATTCACCGACAGACGAACGGCGTGCCCCGCCGCGATCGTTTTTCGATACCAATTTAACGCGGTTTCTATAACCCAGTGATCGACCCGCGTCATCTGCCCATAACGCTCGGCCGCTGGAATCAACGTGACGGGCGATAACGCTCGGCCATCATCACCAATGACTCGAAGCAGCAACTCATACCATTGCGCATCACCGCAATCGTTCGCCAATGCGCGAATCGGCTGGGCGTATAACGCGAAACGGTCCTCATGAAACGCGTCAAGCCAGCGTGTCAGCTGCAAAATCTCCGGGGTGTTTACACCCATACTATCAACCGACGGATATACATAGCATCCGTCACCGCCTTGATCCTTTGCGGTGTAACACGCCATATCGGCATGCTTCATTAGCTCGACCGCATTTTGGGTAGCAGGAGTAATCGCCACGACCCCGATACTCGCACGGATCTCAAATGAACGATCGTCCCAATTGAAACGAAATCCTCGCAGTGCCAACGCAATTTGCGCGGCAATGTCAGAGGCCTTCTTAAGAGAACAACCTTCCAGTAACAAACCGAATTCATCACCACCGATTCGCGCTAACGTATCCTGGCGGCGGATGTGCTGCTGAACAACGCCCGTCACTTCGCGTAATAGTTCATCACCAGCAAAGTGGCCTACGGAATCGTTTACCAGTTTGAATTGGTCGAGGTCAACACAACAAATCGCGTGCTGTCCACCGGACATCCGTGCCGTATCGAGCGCAATCTCCACCCGCCGCTGAAACTCGCGGCGGTTAACCAACCCCGTGAGATCGTCGTGGCGTGCCTGATACTCCAATTCGAGCGCCATACGCCGCTCTTCCGTGGTGTCCTGAACCTGTACGATTACACTGTAGGGCCGGTCTTGAGCGTCGCGCAACGCAGTCAGCGCCGATAGCCCATAGATATCATGACCTTCGTGATGGATATACCGCCCCTCGTCTTGGTAGCCGGTAATAGTACCGTCCAGTAGCGTCTGCAATCGAGTGCTGATGGATTGAATATTTTCAGTGTGCACCAGAGTCATGAACGACTTGCCGACAAGATCGGCCGGATCGTAGCCCAAAAATACACAGAATGCCCGGTTGGTACGTTGGATCTTTCCATCCGGCGATAGCACAGCCATGCCTACCAAACCCTCTTCGAATATCCCACGGAACCGTTCTTCGCTATCGCGAATTGCTTGCTCGGCCCGTAAAATCTCGTTGATATCGTGCTGCAGCTGGCTATTCGCGTCCTCCAGCTGCTCCGCCAAGTCGATCTTTTCGTATTGGGACCGCAATGCGCTGACCAACACAGCGTGAAAGTTCGACATCGCCTTCCACATGCCCCACATCATCATCAGTAGAAATACGCTGGTGACGCCGTAGATCAGATTCCAATTCAGCACGCACCAAACAAACAACGGCAGCGTCGCGGCCAACATGTAGGAGGCGTATGCCTTGAATACGGAACCGAGAAACGATATCGCGGCGGCGACGATGGCGGCGACCACCATAAAGATCACGGCCTGATAGAACATTCCGGTGTCGGCACCGGCCAGTACACCCCCAAACCCCCAAACCAATCCGGTGAAAGCCGCACCGGTGACAAACCCGCGTTCCCAGCGATCCGGATCGAAGTCCGTAGCTTCGATTGCGCTGAAACGATGCACGAACGCATAGCGAGCGGCCAATACAATCTGCATGGCGACCCACCAAGCGAACAGGGTCCGCGGCTCCACTCCAGGTACGAGAACCAGACACAGCGCGGTGATCGCAAGTGCGGTTATTACCAGACCGCGGGACGACTGCCGATAGAGAATGCGAATTTGTTCGTGGCGAATACTGCGCGCGACCTGTTGAGTCAATAAATCCGTGACATTGTTAACCATCGGTTCGACCGGTAGTTGCTTGTCCTTATTATGGTGCGACGCGGACCGTCCCAGCCGACACCACCCACCTATATAGGAATTCTCGAGAACTTCCCAGATTCCCGACCTTTATCCGTTTTAGTATAGGCGATAAATACCGCTCTGCTGGATATTCCGAAGACTGGCCATCGCGGGCGAAATAGACCCTAACACCCGCCATCTGCACGCCAATTGGTGCTTATTTCGGGGAAAACACGATGTCTATTGATAAAACGTTGATATCGGCGATCTCATACTTGGAGTACCCGCCACGGATCGAGACTGTATCGGTAACCCCAAACAACGCCCCGAACCCGTAACTTAGATCGGCGCCACTTTCATCAGTGCTCAACGTTTCAGAAATCCCCGCACGGCGCCCAGCGCTCGATACC
>JAOTWM010000355.1 GCA_029862885.1 Gammaproteobacteria bacterium | reverse complement strand
AAACCGGTTTTCAGAAAGCGCTTCCCGGGGTGGTTCGCCTACCCGGTTATAGCAGTGCCAGTGTGTTCTCGGTCGAGGATGTCATGCGGCGAAGTGCGCGACTGGGTTCGGACATTATCGTCCTCGATGAAGGCGGCAATTGGCGGGGCTGTGGAACGGCATGGAAGTTGGCGGAAGACGGATGTACCGTAACGATTGTGACACCGGATCCCATGGTCGGGAAGGAACTCCAACGCAGTGCCGCGGACTTTCCACTAAGGCAGCGATTGGCCGGGCTCGGTGTTCGTTTCGTGGTGGATTCCGCCATCCAGTCCTGGTCCGAATCCGGAGCTGAGGTTTTGTCTCTGCTGGATGGTTCGATTCAGACCGTCAAGGCGGAAAGCCTGGTGTATGCAACCACGAATGTCGCCGAGGATTCCCTCTCGCTGGCGCTGATGGATTACCCCGGCCGTGTCATCGCCGTCGGTGATTGCGTCGCGCCGAGGCAGGTGGCGTTTGTAATCCATGAAGGGCGCAAAGTGGCTTTGGAGTTATAAATTAGAGGACTGCACCGTTTCACTACCGGTCTTTTTAGTTTCGACTTTTTTCACTGTCCGGACCCATTGCAGACAAGCCGCGCGGGTTTCAGAGGGCCTTAACCTCCAATTTTGAACGGGGTAGGTGTTCATCAAAACCCAGTCACATGGATTTCATCAATTTTCTGTTCGCCGAACCGCTCAATATGTCGCTGACGTACTCTGGGCCAGACTGATTTTGCACTCGGGTTGTGAATACCAAATACCTCTGTCAGAATATCTTCCAGTTCTTCCGCGGAGTTCAACAATTGTTTTGAGGTACCCTTGCTGGTCTTAAATCTGAGCACCTGGCCTGTGAGACAGGTCACGGAATTGGTCGTCATGATCTGACACACCAGATTCTGGACAAAAATCGATTCCAGGGAGTGTTGCAATAAATGGCATTTCCCTGCTATCAACTGTTCGTCTGCCGGGATAGTCTTAAAATCGAATGATGTGGGATATCCAAATCTGTGATTGTGAAAGCGCCAATAACCATCATCAAGTGTCTCCAACCTGAACACCAATTCTCCCTGAACGTATGTACCAGGTTTGATTGGAATAGGCTCCCGGATACCATCTCCCAATCCCAAATCTGCAAGATAAAGGTCATCAAGCTGAACCAATAGTATAAGGTGGTTTCCAAGTATCGTATCCCCACGTTCATTTCTAAGTATTCCCGCCACGCTACGTGTCACATCAAAGCCTATTTCCCTTAGCGCCCAATCCAAAAGCCCATTCAGCTCAAAACACCAACCACCTCGTTTGTTCTTAACGATCTTATCGAAGATCCTCTCGATATCTTGATCAACTGGACGTTGTAATTGTATGTCAAGGTTTTCATACGGCACGCTCAACGCCTGATGCATATGAATTCTCTTCAGGCATTCAAAATCTGGTTTGACTGGGCCTTCATACCCGATTCTTTCCAGATAATCCTTAAGGCTCACCCACTTACCTCCTGAAGTTGGTTTTTTGTTCTTTGCATCAATAGGGCGTTGGCTCCATAGAAGGCGTATTGTTATGAGAAACATACAATGAGGTTGCCTCGGGTGGTTCGCTAAGATGTCATGCTAACGGAATAGCTTCTCGCCCTCCTTTCGTTCCGACATCGGTTGCGGGCGGCTGGTTTTGACCGCGAGTTGTCTGTCGCAAAATTATATGTACGCGTGCTAGCAATCCTCAACTGCCGGTCACAATAAGCCGCCATCCGCGCAATCCAATCGCCGTCCGCTAGACGAAGGGTCGCGTAAGATATTGAGTTACAGAACCCCGTTAGTAAGGTTTAATGTATGTGTTGCAGCGATGGGTTGAATTCAACAATACTCGCGTACATTCAGGATCGATTGAAGTTATGCAGACTTGCTATTGTTTGCCGGCAGTTTCTTGCGCTAGTGCAAGTTCTGGAGCCAACCGCTGACCTGATTCACTAATTCCTCTTCCTTGCCATCGAAGAAATGGTTGGCACCATCCACGACGACCTGGTGATATGAAATGTTCCCTCCGTCGTCAGCCGCCTCCACCCGCCGCGGAGCGGAATCGATTACTCCAGCCAAGTCTTCACTTCCATAGAGGTCTAGTACCGGGATTTTAATCGCGTTCAAATTTTGAGCAGTATTCACTGGTACATTATCAACATTCGAATTCATTCCCACCAGGACCAGGGCCTCAACGGGTGAATGTGGATTCTGCGCCATATACTGAGTAGTCATTGCGGACCCCATGCTGTGGGCGACTATAACAATATGAGCAATGCCCTGATCCTGCAGGTGCATAATAGCCGCGGCGAAGCGTTCCGGAACTTCTTCAAACAACGGCTGATACGCCATCGATTCCGCTTCGTTGGGCAGGATCGGCATCTGGATCGACAGGGTGCGCCATCCGTGTTCAGTCAATTCTACCCTCAGTGGCCGGACCACCTGTTCCCAGTTTGGATGGACACCGATGCCATGCACCACGATTGCAGCCATGTTATTGTTGCCATCGGCAGCTTCCATTTCAATGCCAAGGAATTGGTGGCCTTGGGCATTCAACCACACGATGTCACCATCGAAAAGTGTATCAATGATCTGCTCGGCCCATCGCTGCTCCTTGGCAGTATCGGACTTGGTATCCGCGAGACCTGCCCCGGAAACCATGGAAAGTAAGATTACTCCCGATACTAACTTAAGAAACCACATTGCATAATTATACCCAAGCTCTCTTTAAGTATTAAAACCGAAATTATGGAAATACGATCCATATTTTTCGGAATGACCTTAGATCGCCAAGATCTGTCTAGGGGCAACAGGCGGAAGTGCGATCGAAAGTCTTTGTAAAACCATTTGCAAAAACAAAATATGGGCGTGAGTAAAGGAAGAACAAACACCCTTTTTGAGCAGATCCAGCAGTAGTTTGCTGCCAGCGATACGTCCCATCGCCGTCCGATCATCCTGTTCGGCACTTTTCCCTTCATAGAAGAAACAGACGCGATCGGAAATCTCGCGGGCAAACCCCATTTGGTGGATGACCATGACCATGGTTAGGCTATGTTCGGTAGCAAGCTGGCGGATGATACCCAAAACCTCACCAATGACTTCCGGATCGAGCGCCGAGGTGACATCGTCGAACAGCATGATCTTCGGCCGTATGGCCAGTGCTCGACGGTGGTCTGCAAAATAGTCAACAGATTCACTATTAATGTCAAAAAAACTTCTTCGATTGAAGTAACGGCATAGGGTCAACGAGATTCTTATTGAAATGCGATTTCTTCGCATCCAGGCCAAAGGCCAGTGTGGTTAATTGAGTGGAGTGGAAGATCGGCATGTCAAACGTGATCTTCATATCCGCCTGGCGTGCGTCCAGGTTCATGTGGCACATGGGGCACATCGTGATCACGGCCTCGGCACCACACTCTTTGGCATTCTCCACCACTTTTTTACTCATTTTCAATGACACCTCCGTTTGTGTCACACTCAACGCCCCGCCGCAGCAATCGGTTTTATAGGACCAGTCCACAGTCTCTGCGCCTAAAGACTGCAATAGATAATCCATCTTCATAGGATACTCCGGATTTTCCGCACCGGTCACCTGTGCCGGTCGGGTCATGAGACAGCCGTAGTAGCAGGCAACCTTGAGACCGTCCAGCGGACGTTTGACTTTTCTTGAAATCTGCTCCGGCGTAGCGTGGTCCATGATGGTATCGACAAAGTGTTGTACGTCGACCTTACCCTGGTATTTGTATGTGGTGATCGCTTCCACGCTTTCAAGTGCCTGCTTGTCCTGCACGCCTTCATGCTCGGCCATTTTTAGGCGGGAGAAACAATTGCTGCAGGGCGAGGTGACCTTAGTCATGCCCATGCGTTCAATGGTGGACAAGGTGCGCAAGGGTAATACATTAGCCTGGGTCGAATCGGTTGCGTGGGCACAACTGGAACCACAACATACCCACCCCGGGGGCTCTACCAGTTCGATATTCAACACATCGGCCGTACTGCGGACAGTATGATCGTAATCTTTAGAGGTAGAGGAGGCGGCGCAACCAGGGAAGTAGGCCACTTTGCCTATTGGGTCAGTTAACGGTTTGACCTTCTTGGGTGTGCGCGCAAAATGGGGCAGTAGTTTGAACTTGCCCTTTTTAAGCATGCGCAGCCCCATGCCCATATCGGCGAAGGGCTTTCCCCGCAGCAGTTTGTAGGTAACTATAAAGATTAGTTCGGGCATCCGTCCCAGGTATTTAACGAACTGCATAAACAACCAGTTGAACTGCTGGATATCAGGGACGGCCGACGGGATGCCCCGGTTACTTGCCTCAATGCGTAGTAGGTCCATGACGCCGGTCACGTTGATGTCCTGCGGACAACGAGTGGTACAGGTTTGGCAACTGGCGCAGAGCCAGATGGCCTTGCTTCGCAAAACGGATGGATCGTTGAGCTGTAGACTGCGCATCACCTGATTGGGCGTCAGGTCGAATTGATCAGCTATCGGACAACCGCTGGTACATTTGACACACTGATAACAACGAAAGATGTTCTGTCCGATCTTATCCAACACAGTCTTTGACAACGGTTCAGTTGGAGCGGTGTTTGCTGCGGCCATCTGCATTCAACGATCACCTTCGGGCCGTGGATAAAGATTGGCTCCTTCAACAATAGGTTTTATCGCCTCTTCCCATTCGATGGCCATGATATGGACACCGGCGACGCCTTCAACCTCTCTTACTTGTTCGATCTGTTCTATACAGATCCGGATACCTTCGGCGCGCGCGCCCTCGCTGCGTGCTTTTTTGTCGTCGCTGGAGATGCCTTTAACTGCGCCTTCTATTCTCTCAATAATCTCGTCAGGGACGGACATACCGGGAACATTATCGCGCATATACCTGGCCATACCTGCACCCTTCAACGGACCGACACCGGCCAGCACGGATACCGTTTCCGTTACACCCAGGTCGACGGCCTTTTTCATATATTCCTTAAAGCGGTCGATATCGAATATCAACTGGGTCTGGACAAAATCGGCGCCTGCAATCGCCTTCTTTTTCAGACGCAAGGGCCTTAAGGCAACTGGATCTGCAAACGGGTTGGCGGCGGCACCGATAAACAATGGCGGACCACCGTCTGCGATCTCTTCGCCACACTGGAACTGATTGGTATCGCGCATCTCCTGCAACATGCGGATGAGTTGCATGGAATCCAGGTCATGGACGTTCTTAGCACTCGGATGGTTACCAAATGACTGGTGATCACCGGAGAGGCACAGAACATTCTTAATACCGTGGGCGGCAGCCCCTAGGATATCGCTCTGTATGGCCAGCCTATTGCGATCGCGACAGGTCATCTGAATAACCGGTTCCAGTCCCTGATTGATGACCAATATGCCGGCCGCGATACTACTCATGCGTACAATGCCGGTCTGGTTATCGGTGATATTCGCGGCATCGACATGACCCT
>JAOTWM010000354.1 GCA_029862885.1 Gammaproteobacteria bacterium | reverse complement strand
GCTCGGAAATTCCGAGCGTTTCTGCCACGAGCTGACGCCCCCCTTTCGGGTTTTGCGAAGGCGCCCAAAGCTCGAGTTCGCCCGATTCGCGATAGAGTGCCGTGCAGTTTTGCGGCTCCATGTTGGCGTGCGACACGAACGGATAGTAGTAGCTCGCTTCCACCACACGCGCCGCGGAATCGAGTGCCTGCTCCACATCACCGTCGGCCCGCAAGGTCTCACCTTTTTCTTTTGCAAGCGCTTCGGCCTCGCGACTGTAGCCCTTCGTCGAATCAGCGTGGCTTGTTTGCCACTCGACACGCAGCTGCTTGCGAGCCGATTGCGCCTGCCACCAGCTTTCGGCAACGATAGCGAC
Source organism: Gammaproteobacteria bacterium (assembly GCA_029862885.1). GTDB lineage: Bacteria > Pseudomonadota > Gammaproteobacteria > Arenicellales > JAOTWM01 > JAOTWM01. The sequence goes on along the minus strand of JAOTWM010000354.1, from coordinate 5,141 downwards.
ACCGGGCTGAAGACCACTTTGATTGTCCGTACCCGCAACGACAAATGCATGCCTTACACCGGGCAGTTTACCGATCTCGTCCACGTTGGCTTTGACGACTCTGCCGCCGAAGGTCGGACATTTTTCAAAAACGGCGTACAGCATTCCCTCGAGACGAACATCGGATCCAAACGCGCCCTGGCCTGTCAGGATTTTCGGGTTGTCGACACCCGGAACAAAACTCCCGAGGAGTTTGAAATCCGACGGCCGGCTTTTCAATTTGAGATTCTTGACGTCCGGTACCGGCAGGCTGGCAGCGGTCCCCAACAAGGTCTCGTAGCGCCGTTCCTTGCCCGACGCGGCATGCACGATCGATCCTTCCCTGGCCTCACACTCGCTCGACGCAACGCCCCACTCTTTGGCCGCGGCCGCAACCAGGAGTTCGCGCGCACCCGTGCCGGCAATACGCAGATCATCCCAGCCATCCGGCGTGCCGCGGCTGCCACCCACGGCCTGGCGGCCATAGCGATCATCCAGCGGCGCCTGTTCGACGCGCACGTTTTGCCAGTTAACCTCGAGGCATTCGGCAACCACCATCGGGAACGCGGTTTTCACGCCCTGACCGGCCTCCGGGTTCTTGCTGATGATCGTTATCGTGCCGTCTGTATCGATGCGGACATACAGGTTTGCCACCCAGGAGTCGCCCCCAGGCTCGTTGCTTTGCACCGAATCATTGCAGCCGACGCCAACGAGCAATGCCCCGGACGCCAGCAAGGAGACTTTCAGGAACGAGCGGCGGTCGATCAGGTTCTGCATCTCAGCGGCGTTCATGCGTCACCTCCTTCGCGGGCTGCGTACGCCGCTGCGCGTTTGATGGCCTTGCGAATGCGGTGATACGTGCCGCAACGACAGAGAACACCGGACATGGCCGCGTTGATGTCGTCATCGTTGGGATTCGGGTTCTTCCTGAGCAGCGCACTTGCCGAGAGTATTTGACCGCCCTGGCAATAGCCGCATTGCGGCACATCTTCGTCGTTCCAGGCGCGCTGGACGGCGTGTTGCCCGGTTGGATCCAGGCCTTCTATTGTCGTGATTTCCTTGCCCGCCATGCCACTCGCCGGCATGACACAGGAGCGCAGCGGAACGCCGTCAACCAACACCGTGCAGGTGCCGCAGGTACCGATGCCGCAGCCGTACTTGGTTCCCGTCAGGTTGAGTTTGTCGCGGAGTGCCCATAACAGCGGCATGTCCGTGGGCACATCGAGCTCGTGTTGTTGCTTGTTGATCGTCAGGGTTATTTTGCTCACGGCATTTTCCAGGTTCTCAAGTCACAACACATTCTCAGATATTGGACAGGCCCTGACAAGGGCACTACGACGCGGCTCTTGAAGCAGCCTTCGGCGCCACAAAAAAACCCCGCACTGGGCGGGGCTTTTCTTTAATCGTGTTTCAATCAGACTTTCTTTCTACGTCTGGATAATGCCATTCCGAGTAGGCCGATGCCGAGGAGAGCCAGGGTGCCGGGTTCGGGGACCTTGACGTTCTTGATCGAGAGCGTGCTATCGATTTCGTCCGATTCGCCAACCGGAAAGTTCCTCACGCCAAACTGGATCATTCCGGAGTACCTAAATCCGAAATTGTAGGTTTGCCAACCGGAATCACCCCAACCGCCAACCGAGTGAATATTCGCGAGAGTCACATACCCAAAATCCGGGCGGTAGAACCAGGCGTAGTCTTGAGCAGGCCATCCCTCGTGGGCATCAAAAAACCAATCGAAAGAGACCACGTCCTCGACGCGATACTGTACGAAAGCGGTGGATGTCAGAAACGCATTATTGACGGAAAGCAAAGGAGCGGTGTCGTCAAAACGAACTTGAACGTAGTCCGTCAAGTCAATGTAAGTCGCCCGCACCGTAGTGGCAGCGAACATCGAAGCTATGATGACAGCCGTCGCGAGCTTTTTCGCTAGGAAGTGTGTTGGAACGTTCATATTCACGGACTCCTGAAAAATTCTAAATAGCGTAGGCCCTGCGATATTAAGATCTCCCGATGGAGGGCATTGCCGTACATAGGACGCCTAAGCTTACTGCAATATTCGTGCCCCAAAAGACAACGGTTTGCGTATCAGACACTTGTGGAAACAAGGCAATTCGACGCAGCCGCGAATCAACGCAAACCGTATTAATGACCGACTCTGTGAATGCCGAAGTTGGACTTCGGTTTATGCCTATGCACGGATCGAGAAAATGTCCGCCTTCCCCAAAGCGGCCATTCGATCAATCAGAAATGCACAGACCTGACCGTTAGCCATCGGCCAAGTGCAGTCAGTGCATCGATTTGTTAAATGGCGTTTGCCTGTCTCTCCTGCGTCATGATCCGCTACTGGTTATGAGGAACAGTTACATGGGCGGTCGCTGTCGCACTTCTTCCGGAAGCGTCGGTGGCGGTATACGTTATGGTGTAGATCCTGCCTCCGCCAGCACCGGATCTCTCGGCCCTCAAATAAATATTGCCCGCATCATCAACGTCAATATCATTGGAAGTGTGGCCGTCACCGATGTTGTCATCGAATAATGGGTCATAGGTGGCGGTTTCTTCTCCTTCATTCGTGGTTATCGAGGTCAAAGCCACCGTGGGTGAAGCGTCACAAACATCCGACACCGTTATGACCGGGGTGATTTGTACCATCTTGTGATTTGGCGGCCACAGAACACTGGGTGACAGGGTCAGCCCGATTTCTGGCGGCGTCGTGTCCTCAATGCTCACAGTTGAACTGCAGCGTGCCGTCTTGAGAACGTCACTGACTTCGAGATTGACTGTAAATACACCAAGCTCGTCAAATGCGACCGTTGGCAATACGCCTGTGGCCGGGCTTGGTTCGAAAGGTCCTTCCCACTGATAGACCAGAGGCTCTCCTTCAGGATCCCAAGAACCGCTTCCGTCTAATGTCACGTTTGTGCTGCTACCCGTACATTCTGCGACGTACGGGCCGTTAGCATCACAAATCGGCGCTTCATTGCAGACGGCGGTGGCCCCTGGCCCGGGCTCGACATCAATGTCAAAAGCCTCCAGTCCTTCAAATCTGCGAGAACCATTTAAATACTCAGGGAGTTCCGCGACACACTCCGATTTCAGATACCAGCGGAAAAAGGCAGCTAGATGAGCCCTGGCGATACGCTGCTGGTCATCACGAGCGAGGACTCCAAGAAACAGTTCTTCAAATGTCCAGCAAATGTCCTCTGTGTAATGGAAATGATTTGCATCATGTATCGTGACCAGATGCTTCTGCGCTTCGGGAGAATCGTAGGCGGCGTATATTTCAGACGCTGTTGGCGGAGTGAAGACTAAATAAAAAGCATCTTTCGTCCCCTGCAGCAGCAAAGCCGGTCCGGGTGCGTAGAGATTGATGTTCTCGCTTGATATTTCCGATGTATTTGGAGGTGCGATAGCTGCAATAGCGCCGATGCCGTCTCCCAGTACGCCACTGGCTCCCAGAAGGATCGCCGCGTCGGCGCCCATCGAGTGCCCCATGGCTCCGACTCGTGACGTATCGATCTTGCCCATAAAGAGCGAACCAACACGCGAGTCTTCATTGATCATGTATTGGACCGCATCTCTGAGGACAAACATCCGGTTCGTTATCCCTGGTCCCTCTACAGATGGTGTAAGCCATGAAAGATCGGCCGAAATAACAATAAATCCCCAACTGGCCAGATGGCTAAGAACGCCGGACAGCTGCGTGTAGTCATCAAAATTATTATCAGGCGACCCTGCACAAGCAGAATTTCGCTGACGCATACCATGTCCATAAACGATGAGCGGGAATACGCCGTCGGCTACGGCACCAGCAGCCGAAGGGAAATAGATTTCAGCCCTATTTGCAGGGGGCCTTGTATATTCTTCTTCTCCGTCTGAGGTTGTCTCTTCCGTAAAAAGAATATCTGCGGATAGCGGTATATTATCGACCTGCTGGGAACTGACCACGAACGGGCCAGGCATTACTTCGGCCATGGCCGAGGCAGGAGTAAGAGAAACGATCCAAATGAAGATCCACGCCGTCAAACAACCACAGACTGTCCTATTCATGATCATGACCTCCCGTCCGAAACCTGTTGCTTTTCTTTGGATGGCAGCCCGGCGATCTTGAGGTCATTCACGGCGTCGGAGAAGGCGTCGCGTAAGAAGCGAGGACCCGTAGCTTTGCGTCACTGACTTTGGTCAGATTTGCCTTTATCGTAAATGTAATTATTTCATACAGTTAATAGCAGTCAATTCTGGGAAATACTTAATGGCAGCTTTCGGGCGTGACGCCGAACTGCCTGTATCAAAACTCACGGCCACGCCGCTGAATTGGTAAAATTACGGGTAACAGGGGAGCGAGCCGTCAGGCTCCATCGAGAAAGCTGCGCTTATTCGGGCGTGGCTTTTTCTTTCACTATTGCCCTTTTTCTGCCGAACCTCGCCACGCACAAAAAACCCGCCACTAGGACGGGTCTTTGCTAACTGTTGGAATGAATCAGACTTTCTTTCTACGTCTGGATAATCCCATTCCGAAAAGACCGATGCCTAGCAAAGCGAGGGTGCCGGGTTCCGGCACACTGATAGTGGGTTGATCGTCTACACTGAGATGAAACGCGTCGGCCACAATATCGATGTCGATCGGCGACAACAATCGGCGCTCACCGCGCCCGAACGTCGGGTTCATATTTGATTCGATCACTGTGCCATCGGTATGGAACACATTGAACATCTGCAGCGTATCGCCGTTGTTACCCTCGGTGCCACCGGCGAGCCAGTCAAAGTTGTAGGTGGTGACGCCGCCAGCGGATGTCAGGTTGTTTTGGAAATCTGTGTAGCCAAAAAACGGGTCGCCGTCGGACCAGTTTCCGGTAGCCCCGGAGAATCCCATCACATGGCCGATCTCGTGGATCCAGACCGACAAGGCATCAAACAATGGTTCGGCGGCGTCGCCGGCGATCGCGTCGCCGGCTGTGCCGCCACGGCGATTCATGTTGTATTCCTCGTTGGCAAGTGGAGTAGGGTCGAAGAAGAAATCAGCCAGACGATTCAAAGCGATATCGACAGTGCCGGAAGCCGGCAGGCGCGTCCCGGTGATTGGATCAGGTGCTGCCGTCTCGGTATTGGAACTCATAGCGCCGAGT
>JAOTWM010000353.1 GCA_029862885.1 Gammaproteobacteria bacterium | reverse complement strand
TGCCGAGGTCGGACCGGGTGGACATTTCTTCGGCGCGTCTCATACTCTGGAGCGATACGAAACCGCATTTTACCAACCGTTGTTGTCCGATTGGCGTAACTTTGAGACCTGGCACGAAGCCGGCGCTAAAAACGCAACGGATCGCGCGAACCGGGTCTGGAAGCAACTGCTCAAAGAATACGAGGAGCCCGCCCTCGATCCAGCGATTGCGGAGGAGTTGAATGTGTTCGTTGCTCGCCGCAAACAAGAAATCACCGGGAAGTCTTCGTAGGCGTGCAACCAACTGTCACGACATTTCGTGGCGCGGTCGGCGCAACCTGGGCGCTGCTGCTGGGCTTTACGATACTGAGTCTCGGCGACGGATTACAAGGTACGCTGTTGGCAGTACGCGCGTTCCAGGAAGGATTCGCCACCACCACCACGGGATTAGTCATGTCCGCGTTTTACGCGGGGTTTCTCGGCGGTTCATTGTGGACCCCAAGAATCGTGCCGCGGGTAGGCCACATCCGCGTGTTCGCGGCCCTGGCTGCAGTGGCTTCAGCGATCGTGTTGATACACGCGGTATTTTTGCATCCAGCAATGTGGTTAATTTTGCGCTTGACCAGCGGATTCTGTTTCGCCGGACTCTATATCGTGGCGGAAAGCTGGCTAAACGATCGGGCCGTTAACGAGACCCGCGGGCAGTTGCTGTCTTTATACATGGTGTTGACTTACATTGCCGTCGGCACCAGCCAGTTTTTCCTCAATTTATCCGACACACAAGGATATCCCTTGTTCATCCTGACCTCGGTATTGATCTCGGTCGCCGTAGTGCCGTTGCTCATTTCAGCAAGCCCCGCACCGCGGTTCGAAGAGGCGCACGATCTGAAATTGCGTGAGTTGTACCGAATCTCACCTTTAGGAGTCGTGGGTATGTTCGGTGTAGGCATGGCCAGCGCTGCGTTGTTTTCTTTGGGGCCGGTGTACGCGAGTCAGATTGCGTTGTCGACGGCAGAGCTGTCGTATTTTATGGCCGCGCCGCTGTTGGCGACCGTGCTTGTGCAATGGCCGATCGGCCGTATTTCCGATGTATTCGACCGGCGCCGCGTACTCACCATTATCAGTGTGCTCGCGGCGGCAAGTGCCGCGTTGTGCGCGGCCGCGTCGGCGTGGCCACTGCCTGCCATTATCGGCACGTTCGGATTGTTCGGTGGATTGTGCCTACCGATGTATTCGTTGTGCATTGCTCACACCAACGATAGCCTGGCTCCCGAACAAATGGTCGCGGCCAGCGGCGGACTCATGTTGGCGGCTGGACTCGGAGCGATTTTTGGACCAATAGCCGTATCGTTTGTGATGGGCATTTGGGGCGATACAGGATTCTTTTGGGTGTTAGCGGTGATTCATATCGCGATCGGCTTGTTCGGTGTATACCGCATGTTTAAACGTAAAGCGACACCGCTTGCCGATCAAGGCCATCATGCTCCAGCCGTATTACGGCCATCGACCCGAGCGGTAGAATCTATTCAGGAGCATTTACGTGACGATTTCGACGATTGATGTGGTCGTATTTCACTAACTCGTAATTAACTTGCAATCATGCGCCTACTTGTTTTTCAACATATCGATTGTGAGCATCCAGGCATACTCCGGAAGTTCCTCGCCGAGGACGATGGGATCTGGCACGTCGTCGAACTCGATGTGGGTGACTCGATCCCGCGGCTCGAGGACTATGACGCACTGTGGGTGATGGGGGGGCCAATGGATGTATGGGATGTCGAGGATTGCCCATGGTTGATTGCTGAAAAACAAGCGATTCGACGCTGGGTACGGGAATTGCAACGTCCGTACCTCGGTCTGTGTTTAGGACACCAACTATTGGCGGACGCTTTGGGCGGCACCTGCGGGCCGCAACGGTCGGTGGAGATTGGAATTCTCGATGTGATGCTCACGGAGGAGGGCGTTAGCGATCGGATATTTCGCGGCATGCCCAAACAACAGAAGTGTCTGCAGTGGCATTCGGTCCGCATCGCGCAAGCCCCCGACGACGCGATCGTGCTGGCCGAGTCCGATGTCTGTTCTATCCAGGCCATGCGCATCGGCCATTGCGCGTGGTCAATGCAATATCACGTCGAAATCGAAGCCGATACCGTTGCCAACTGGGGCGCGGTGCCTGCCTATAAACAGGCTCTTGAGGGCGCAATCGGGAGCGGAGCCATTGCTGGCCTGCAAGCCGATGCGGAGGCCAATATGGCGGACTTCGCACGCAACGCGAAACAGCTTTACAGGAATTTTCGGGCAGCGATGGGTGGTTCAGGATAACATTGCGCCATGAACATTAACGCCGATTTCTCGCAGCGTGTTGTGGTGTCGTCGGAACACGAGCCTTGGGTCGCGAGTCCACTGCCCGGTGTCGAGCGGCGGATGTTGGACCGGATCGGCGACGAGGTCGCGCGCGCCACGAGCATCGTGCGTTACGCACCGAATAGTTCGTTTTCAGCCCATACCCACGATGGAGGCGAGGAATTTTTCGTATTGAACGGAATATTCTCGGACGAACACGGTGATTACGGCCCCGGCACCTATGTTCGCAATCCACCCGGCTCCAAACATCGACCATCCAGTGCCGGCGGCTGTACTATTTTCGTGAAACTACGACAAATGCTGGAAAGCGATGAGACTCGCGTTTGCATCGACACCTCGACGGCCGTGTGGCAGTCGGGCCCGGCAGCGGGAGTTGAGACCCTACCGTTGTACCAATTCGGTGCTGAACAAGTTTCGTTACAGCGTTGGCGCGCCGAGACCCGACTGCCAGCTTATTCGGCATCGGGTGGCGAGGAAATATTCGTGCGAAATGGTAGCTTTGCAAATGAAAACGGCCGCTATCCGCAAGGGGCATGGTTGCGGCACCCACCGGGTTGGGAGAGCGAACCATTCACGGTGGCCGGCTGTACGCTATACATCAAACGCGGTCATCTTACCGACGTTATCGGCGCCGAGGAATCGCGCCGATGATTGGATTCACACGGTAACTACGCACCATGACTGAATCCAAATTCGATTCCAAAGATCTGCGGCGCGCGTTTGGCGCATTCGCTACCGGGGTCACGATCGTTACCGCCGTCGACGTGGAAGGTCGGACCCACGGCTTCACCGCCAACTCGTTTACATCCGTATCGCTCGACCCGCCGTTAGTGCTGGTATGCATCGCGAAAACAGCACGCGGCTTCGATACGTTTATCGAATGCCCGCACTTCGCGGTAAATATCCTCTCAGAAGAGCAACGCGAGGCCTCCGCGGTGTTTGCGACGGCCGGTGCGGAAAAATTTGCGGCTATCGAGTGGCAAGCTAAATCCACCGGCTCGCCCGTACTGGACGGTGTCGCGGCTTGGTTGGATTGCGTTATGCATAACACAGTCGATGCGGGCGATCACGTGATCCTGATCGGCCGGGTCGTCGCCTACGACCACAACGCGGAGCCTCCGTTGGGATACTGCCGCGGCGCCTACGTGTCATTCGGAATGTCGCAGGATACTCTGAAACTCGCGGAGCAAAGCGGGTCGCTCCGGGTCGGTGCGATTATTGAACGCAATCAGCAAATATTGCTGTACACGGATAGCAATACGGGCGAAGTACGATTGCCGGTTTCCGCGCGCTTAGGTCCCGAGGAAAATCCCACGAGTTTGTTAGGGCAATTGGCCGTCGCCGGGATCGATGCCCACATTCCGTTTCTGTTCGCCGCGTATGACGACGGCGATCATCATTGTGTCTACTACCGCGGTGAAGCCAATGTATTGGAATCGTGCAGCAGCAGTTTGAAAAACGGTTTGGAGTTCGTCGAGTTCGCCAAGATTCCGTGGAATAAGATCGCAGATCCACCCGTACACATGATGCTACGACGTTTTATCTCTGAACGCGAGTTCGACGAGTTTGGCGTATACATCGGCGATGCCGTCACCGGCCGGGTGAAAACGGGGACCGCTTTTCCGCCAGATTTTCATGGGTTTTGAACATCCAGTACAATCACGGTAACACCGGGTAGATTCGAACTCGTCCCCCCCTGCGTTTCGAGTCCTCTAAATTCTACAACCTTCTTGCATGTACTTCATGATCTGCGTAAATTTGCCTAATCCGGAGTGGGAATTGCAACAATAATTATCCATTATACATGGGCCGCCCTCGCGGTATGCCCTAGGCAAGTTACCCTATGTTACTCCTGAGATGAGTGCTTCCACGTTCAACGACGGTTCTTCGCCGCAACCCGTAGCAATCGATGTGCGTAATGTTACCAAGATCTTCGGTAGCGCGGACGACTCGGTGCGGGCGCTGGACGACGTATCGATTACCATCAGGGAAAATGAGTTTTTTACGCTGCTCGGTCCGTCAGGTTGTGGCAAGACTACGGTGCTGCGGCTGATCGCCGGTTTCGAGCATCCCAGCGACGGACAAATACTGCTCAGGGGTGAGCCTATCGGGCATTTGCCACCGTACGAGCGCCCGGTAAATACAGTGTTCCAGAGCTACGCTTTGTTTCCACACATGACCGTGGCTGAGAACATCGGTTTCGGTCTCGAGATGCAGGGCAAACCATTCGAGGAGATCGTCGCTACGGTTGACGACATGCTGCGGCTGGTGCAGATGGAAGCCCTTAGATCCCGCCGCACCGATCAGATTTCGGGTGGGCAGCAGCAGCGTGTCGCGCTGGCTCGCGCACTCGCGCCGCACCCGCAATTGCTGTTGCTCGATGAACCACTGTCCGCACTCGACTACAAGCTGCGCAAGGAAATGCAGATCGAACTCAAGCGGCTGCAACACGAGACCGGAATCACCTTTGTTTTCGTTACCCATGACCAAGAAGAAGCACTGACCATGTCCGACCGGGTCGCGGTAATGAACCAGGGCCGGGTTCTGCAGGTCGGGCCGCCACACGAAATCTATGATCATCCAAGCGATAGATTCGTGGCGGACTTTATCGGCGATACCAATTTTCTCAGGGCCGAGGTTGTGACGGCGAACGGCGACCAGGCGACACTTAGGCTTGCTTCTGACTTCGAAATTAGCGTCAGGTTACCCGCTAACCTGGCCATTGCCGATCAGGTCACACTGGCTTTACGCCCTGAACAGGCAACGCTTTGCGCGGTCGATGAATCCTGCTCGCTGCAAGGTGTACTGCAAAATATCGTCTATTTCGGCACCGACACGCACTATCACCTCAGCCTGCCCGATGGCGCTTCGTTTAGCGCGCGTATTCAGAATACCCGCGGCCGCCAGGAGCTTTTCGAGCGCGGTACCCGGGTCGGTATCGTCATCGATCCGGACGCGATTCAGATCCTGAAAGACTAGTGGTAAGCATCCGCTCGAACGCAACGTCCGCCAATATGCAATCGGATGGAGCGGTGATAGCAGGCTCCAATTCTGCACAGTCAGCGCGACGGTTGGAGGTGCGGCGCAAGCTGTTGTTGACCACGCCGGCATTGATCGTCCTTGCCATTGCGGCGTCGGGTCCATTGTTCATCATGCTGCTC
>JAOTWM010000028.1 GCA_029862885.1 Gammaproteobacteria bacterium | reverse complement strand
ACACCGGCGACGGGTGGATTACGTGCTCGTTATAGTGGCACTCAGCGTCGCGACCGCGGCGTGTGTGGGCCAGCCGGTCGCAGAGGATACAAGCGATGAACGCTATGTGACGGTTGGCCATCTCATTGCAGAACGGGAACTCGCGGCCGCCTTAAAACACACCCATCGTTATTTGCGCGACCGACCGAATGATAGTCTGCTGCTGACGTATCGCGGCGAAATATTGTACCGCATGCAGCGCTTTCCCGAGGCGCTGGAGGCATTTGCGGCGGCACGGAAGCACGCACCGCATTCGCCTAGTGTCCTGTATCGTAAGTGGCGTGCTATGCGCGCCCAAGCGGTGACCGTCGCCGAATCTCGCGCCGAGATCGAAGCGGACATTGCGGCAATGCTCATGCGCGGTGGCAATCAGATCGGGGCCTTGACTACGGCCTATCGCGGCTATGGTTTGCTGAGGATGTGGGATCAACAGCGTCGCCTGGTGCCACGGCTACTAACTGCCCCGGTCATCGACGGTAATGGCGTGGCCGAATTGCTTACGGAAGAATTGTTTACGATCCGCGACCATAGCGAACGGTTAGATCTTGCACATCGGCTTGTACAACGCTTTCCGGATCATCGCCACGCACCCCGTATTGCGGCTGTACTGCTTCGCGAGCTGGATCGCAAACACGCGGATTCGAGTACGTTGCGGCACACGATCGAACCGTTCATGGCGGCCGCCCGCCATACAGAGTATTGGATAACCCCGCTCGCAGACTTGTTGCTGCGTCGGGGGCAAGTCGATGCGGCGGCGGAGCTACTGGCCCTGGCTGGCGAGTCGACGCCAGTGACCCCTTACGACTACGGAGCGATTCCGAGCGAGGCCCGGCGCCGCGCCGCCAGGACAAAATATCTCAAAGGGATGTTGGCCTATCGGCAACGCCGCTGGCAGGATGCCGAGGCGCTGTTCGCGCAGTCAATACGCGACTATCCGCGCGATGCCGAGGCACAGTTCTACGCAGGGGAGACGGCTTATGCGCGTGGCGATGCCGACGCGGCTTTGGACTACTTTGTTGCCGCGTTGCGGGAGCAGCCGGTGGCTGCCGCGGAAGACCGGCTGCGTGAGTTGTTGCGCGGGCGCGCGGACGTCGCGGCTGATCCCGCACAGTATTTTTCCCGGGCAGAGGGGCAGGTACGGTTTCAAGATCTGACCGCGCAGTGGGGAATGGAGGGTGTTGCGGCGCGACAGCTTGCCTGGGGCGATTACGACAACGATGGATTCGACGATCTGCTGGTCGACGGCACACGTATATACCGCAACGTTGGCGGCCGGGGTTTGGTGCAGGTGAATGACAAATTGGGAATCCCTGAACGAATCAAAGGCGTTGGAATTTGGCTCGACACCGATGACGACGGTGACCTTGATCTCGTGTCCGCCAGCGCCCGACATTTCGAATTATGGCGCAACGATGCCGACGGATTTACGGCGGTGACCGAAGCGGCGTTTCCGGACCGGCCATCCGGTCCGATCACTGCGATAGCCGCGGGTGATATCGACAATGACGGCCGGCTCGATTTGTATCTGGCTAAATATGAACTCGGCGTTGAGCGCGGTTTCTGCGCACCCGATCAACTGTTCCGGAACCGCGGTCGCAATCGTTTTGTCGATGCGACCCGGCGGCGCGGAATCATCACCGATGAACCGTATTGCGCGCGCGGCGTTACGATGTCGGATATCGACGCCGACGGCGACCACGATATTCTCGTGGCCAACTACCGGTTGGACCCTAATTTACTTTGGATGAATCGAGGTCGATGGCGGCGCTTCAAGGAGCGCGCCAAGCAATACGAATTTCGCGGGCACAACGCAGGCGGGTATTACGGCCATACATTAGGCGTGGCGACCGGGGATGTCGACGGGGATGGCGATGTTGATGCCTATGTATCGAATCTTGCTCACCCTCGCCATGCGGTGATTTCCGATCTAAGTCAACTACTCATCAACTCGGGGCAAGTGGAATTTGGCTTCGACAATACGTGGCACCAATCCGGCATCGGCTACGAAGAATCGAGTGCCGACCCGCTGCTTGCTGATATCGACCACGACGGTGACCTCGATTTGTTTGTGGCGGTTGTATATAAGGGCAGCACCAGTCGTTTATACAGGAACGACGGCGCGGGCGCGTTTACCGACGTGACTTGGTTAAGTGGGACGCGGGTCGACAATGCCTGGGGGGTGGCGGCGTCCGATATCGATAATGACGGAGATATCGATCTTGCCGTCGCCAGTCCCGACGGTATGCGAATCCTCGTGAATGCAGGCACGGATCGGCATTGGCTGCAGGTCCAAGTGCGGGATCGCACCTGCAACCGTTTCGGTGTGGGTGCGCGGGTACAGATCGATCACGGCGCGCAATCGCAAATTCGGGAGATTACTGTCGGTCGCGGTAGTGGCAATCAAGACTCCGGAGTCGTGACGTTCGGGCTAGGCTCGTATTCCGGTGCCGTCGATATCACGGTACGAAATCTGTGCGGACGCACCTCTCGTCGGCGCGCGACGTCCGTAGATCGTGTTGTCACTGTACCCTGATTACGCTTGTTGGCGAATTACCGAGGCTGGACTGTTCGATTTGCAGGAATTCGCCATAAGTTTGTCATAATCTTGATTCACGAATAGGGGAATAAAACATTCATTTTAATGGGAAAAACCAGTAATCTCCGCTACACTTTTAAGGACGGGGTTACTGACTGAGTGCAAAGCTCTCTGACAATAAGTCACCATTACGAATGATCGAGTCGCACGCACTGATCCTTTCGGTTTGGCGCCAATTTGCAACACGGCGGGCCGGCATCGCGGCCACCGTGTTGCTGGCCTTGCCTTTAGGATTCATGGGATTGTCGTTCTCTACGCCGGCCGAAGCCCACCACCTGGTGTCACGCCACACCTTACATTGTGGCGATACCTTTCCCTGTCCCGCCGAACTGCAACGCCGAATCGATTTTTGGGTTTTGGTGTTCAGTAAGTGGCGCACCGATCACGCGATCCTGCACGACTCAAAATATCCGGAGCGCGTGTATTCGGTATCACCCGCTAAGGCGTGCAGCGGATCCGGCTCGCGCTCGATGACAGGCCAGCGTAAAAAACTTCAGGCGCGGCTACGCGGGCTCGCTAGCAAGCTGGAAAGCGGCAACACGCAGTGGAGCAAGACCGATCTTCACATCCTGGAGATGTTTGCGCGCCGTAAGCCGGCGGAATTACGTCTTGCCGCCAAACGCGTGCGTTGCCAGCAGGGTAACCGCGACCGCTTTGCTAAGGCATTGCAGCGATTTGGCGCCTACCGACCGATGATAGAGAAATCACTGGCACAGGCTAAGTTACCGGCCGACATCGTGTACCTACCATTTGTGGAGTCCGCTTATAACCCGAACGCGTATTCTCGGGTTGGTGCCGCGGGGTTATGGCAAATCATGCCGCGTACGGCCCGTAATCTGGGATTAGAGGTAAGTGCGTCGCTGGACGAACGCATGGATCCGGAGCAAGCAACACTCGGTGCAACGCGCTATTTTCAGCGCAGCATCGAAAAGCTCACCGCCGCAGCGAAAAGTAAACAAAGTCGGTTCTCGGCGGGGCAGATCAATCCGTTTGTCGTTACATCATATAACTACGGCGTTGCCGGAATGTCTCGTGCGCTGCGCCAATTCGGCCCCGATTATATTAAGGTATTGCGGGAGTATCGATCGCGAAGCTTCCGCACAGCGGTCCGCAATTTCTATGCGAGCTTTATTGCGGCGCGTTACGTTGCCACACACGCCGAAGAGTATTTTGGAAAGACTCGGGCACACGCGCCGCAACGGTACAACACAGTAGTGTTGAAGCGCGGTACCTCCATCGAGCGCATCAGTAAAGTATTCGGAGTCAGTGTTGCCGATTTAAAGCCGTTAAATCGGGCGCTTACCAAGAACGTATGGCGTGGCTATCGGCTCGCGCCCGCCGGGTACCGGCTCAAGCTTCCACGGCGCGCCGATTCGTGGGCGCCGCTACTAGCCCGACTCGAGCAACTGCCGGCCGAAGACGGGCCGGCCGGCGGTGGCAATTACCGCGTGAAACGCGGCGATACAGCTTGCGGTATTGCGAGTGCGTTTCGCGTGAGTTGTCGGGAGCTGATCGCGGCCAATAATCTCGGGCGTCGCGCGTTGATCCGAGTCGGCCAAAAGCTCGTCGTGCCCGGTACGGCACAGACGGTCGCTGCCGCCGGCGGTAATATTCCCGCCACACATAGAGTGCGTCGTGGCGATACCGCATGTGGCATCGCGCGCCGTTATGGAGTCGATTGCAGACGTTTGATCGCTGAAAATCGCTTAGGTAAGTCAGCGCTTATTCGCGCCGGTCAGTCGCTCTCGATTCCTGGCGGTGGTGTAGTCAAAGCGGCGTCGAGGCCTGCCACTTATACGGTAAGTAGCGGTGATACCGCGTGTCGCATTGCGAAGAAGTACAGCGTCGACTGCCGCGCGCTAATTCAGGCCAACGCACTTAATCGGCGCGGATTTATCAGAGTCGGTCAAGTGCTGAAGTTACCCGGCGGCGGGCAAATGAAGACGGCCGATATTACACCGGCTCCTCAACCGCCGGTTCAAGTCGCCACCGCAAAGACGGCACCGCGTGCCCATGTCACGGCTGAGTCGGAGCAACCGAAATCGGCATCGGCCATATTCGCGCAAGAACTTAACTACGATCTGACTGAAGGCCAGTACAACGGTAAGCGTGTTTATACACTCGAGGTCGAGGCGGACGAGACGCTTGGTCATTATGCCGATTGGCTCGGGGTGGGTGGTACCGCGACATTGCGCAAAGTTAATCGGCTCGGTCGCAGTCATGTTGTGCACCTGGGTCGCCGATTGCAAATTCCCATTAAGGACGACGCGGTGCGCGAGACATTTCAGATGAAGCGCCGGGACTACCACCGGTTGCTGCTGGAACAGTTCCACGACCGGTTCGAAATTGTCGGCGTTGATCAGTACCGGATCAAATCGGGAGACAGTGTCTGGACCGTCGCGCGTAATTTGAGTTTACCGATGTGGGTTCTGGATCGGTTTAACCCGTCAATGCGGGGCCGCAGACCGCAAATCGGCGATATCCTTGCGGTTCCGGTGATTCGATCAAAATCGGCCAGTTAGATCGTAGGTCGAATACCATATGGGATAATAGGGCAAATAAAGTCAATAAAAAGTTGATGTTATTAAGATTTATTGTTTAATCCCGCCGCTCGCCGCAAGGTTCGATCGCCGAACCGCTGATTGATCGAGTCGGTGACGGTATCGAGCGCCACGGACTCCGTAAACAAGTCGGATTGGGTGGGCGCCCCCCCGCAACCGCTTAAACCAACGCCTACCAACCGAACGGCACCACGATATTGTTGCCGATAAGTCGTGAGCAATCCGACTGCTGTACTTAGAAACTTTGCGGTCGATCGTGTCGGTGCCGCGAATGACCGCGAGCGCGAGCGGGTCGTAAAATCATAGTGCCGAATCTTAAGTTGTACGGTGCTTGCTCGCAGTTCGGCGGCCCGCAGTCGCGCAGCCGCATTTTCCACCAACGAGGTCAACGTCGCTCGCAGTTCATCGTCATTGTCGAGATCTTCGGCAAACGTGACTTCGTGGGACAACGACTTGACCGCGTGGTCCGCTACGACCTCCCGACTATCGATCCCGCGCGCCAGCTGCAACCAATGATGACCGCTCGCTCCGAATGCGGCGATTAAGCGCTCGTTCGGAATCCGCTTTAGATCGTGCACCGTTATAATTCCCAAATCGGCCAGGCGCTTAGCGGCAACTTTACCGATTCCCCAGATCCGTGTGACCGGTAACGGATTCAGAAACTCCGTGATCTTGTCCATTTCGACTTCGACGAACCCGTCGGGCTTGTCTATGTCGCTCGCGATCTTGGCGACGAACTTATTGGTGGCGATGCCGACCGATGCTACCAAGCCAAGCTCTCGGACAATATCGTTCTTAATGCGTTGTGCGATGTTTATTGCATCGCCCCACAGGCGTTGCGACGCGGAAACATCGAGAAACGCTTCGTCGAGTGACAACGGCTCGACAATAGGGGTATAGCGGCCGAATATGCTGCGGATTTGCTGCGAGACGGTCGCGTAATGGGCAAATCGCGGTGCGATCCGGATCGCGCCGGGGCACAGTCGAACCGCCGCAGCGGTGGGCATTGCACTGTGCACACCGAACTCGCGGGCTTCGTAACTCGCCGCCGCGACTACGCCGCGCCGGTGTGGTGCACCGCCAACGATGACCGGTCGCCCCCTTAGTTCGACCGCGTCGCGTTGCTCAACGGCCGCGTAGAATGCGTCCATGTCGACATGGATTATCCGCCGTTCGGCGCTGTGGGCAAAATCCAAAGTGTCACTATCAAACCTGTTCATACCACCAACCGAATCAATACCATAGGCTAACTTTGGAGCGTTCTCGTGCAATATGCGGGTTGGCCCGGGGCGGTCATTAACAATCGGGTAATTAGTGCTGCGGGAGCCGCTCCGCCAATGCGCGGCGCTCAATGTATGCCTTGCGGGCAATATCGACGTCTTGCAGGAATATCTCCAGCTCATCGAGATGCAGCGCTTGCGGACCGTCCACCAGCGCTTTGTGGGGGGCCGGATGAAAGTCCACCAACACCATATTGGCGCCGGCGATTACGCCCTGGGCGGTCGCGTGCATGAGATCCATCAAGCCGTCCGAAGAGCGGTTACGGGTGCCGACCGAATGCGATGGATCGATGCAGACCGGCATCAGTGTGAGATGTTTTACGACCGGTACGTGCGTGAAATCCACAAAGTTACGATGCGGGTCACCCAGGTTCGACTTCATTCCGCGCAAGCAGAAGATAACCTTTCGGTTGCCCTCGCTGGCCAGGTATTCAGCCGCGTTCAATGACTCGTCGATGGTAATTCCGAAACCGCGTTTGATGAGCACGGGTAGTTCTTGCTGGCGGCCGACTGTCTTTAACAACTCGAAGTTCTGTGTATTGCGGGTGCCGATCTGCAACATCACGCCGGTCGGCCGACCTGCCGCCTCAAGCGCCTGCATGATTTCGTCGACGTGGGAGTCGTGCGTAACTTCCATCGCCATGACCTTGATGTCGTATTTCCCGGCGAGCTCAAAAATCCACGGCAGGCAGCTCGCGCCCAGACCTTGAAACGAATAGGGGCTGGTGCGGGGTTTGTAGGCGCCCATCCGCGTACACTGCTGGCCGTTTTGTTGCAGCGCCTGCATCATTTGTTCGACGTGTTCGCGGGTGTCGACTGCGCATAAACCGGCGAATACGTGCAACGAATCCTGATCGAAGCGAATGCCGTTATAGGTGAACCCGTAGGCGCGCGTATCGTCGCGGTGCCGACCCAATACGCGGTACTCGCGGGAGACCCGTACGACCCGTTCGACGTCCGGCAACGACTCGATCTCGTCTCGGTCCAGCGACGCGGTGTCGCCGACAAGATAAATTTCGGTAAGTACCTGCTGGGTGCCGGTCACGTGATGCACCCGCGGCGTAATGCCGGGTTTAGCGCGCAAGAAATCCAACACTGCGGCGCATTCCCGGCTGTCGGGGCGGGTATCGGGATTGAGAATGACGATCATAAATTTAATTGACCTCCACCGGGGTATTAGGATCGTTACCCCATTCCGACCACGAACCGGCGTAGCCGCGAACATTGGAATATCCGAGTGACTTCAACATCATATAACTATGTGCCGAACGATGATGGGTTTGACAATAGGTGATAATTTCTTTATCCGCGGTCAGTTCGCCTGCATTCAGCATCAGCTGCAGTTCCGCGGCGGGTTTCAGGCGCAGCGCACGATCGCGATCGATGGTGTCCAGCCAGTTCAAGTTGTAGGCACCGGGAATGTGTCCGGCGCGCAGCGCTCGCGCTTTGGTACCGGAAAACTCCTCCGGAGTTCGCGCATCGAGCAGTCCGACTTCGGGGGATCCGAGTCGCTCGCGGATGTAGTTCAGCTCGGCAATCGCGGCACTGTTGGGATTGGCGGTGTAGCCGGAAGCTCCCGGGGTCGAAATGTTGGCGGTGAGATCCCGGCCTTCATCGGCCCACGAGTGGATTCCGCCGTTTAATACCGAAACCCGGTAATGGCCCAATACATGCAGCGTCCACAGCAATCGGGACGCCCGGCCACCGCCTTCATTGTCGTAGGCGATGACATGGCAGTCGGCAGTGAGGCCGATGTAGGAACCGACGGCGCTGAGCCGGGCGACGTCAGGCAGCAGACCGGCGGCGGGTTTTTCGCCGCCCACGAGCATGGCATAGTCGAGGTGAATGGCGCCCGGTATATGCGCCTCGGCATAGGATGTGGCGTTGGACAGATCCACGACGATCAACGCCTCGTCGCCGAGCAGCGCCGCGAGTTGCTCGGGTTCGGTCAGGATGGGCAGTTTCAAATTATGATTCTCGATCGACGATGCCCTGCAGGCATGACTGTATCTGGGGTTTCGATTTCATTCTAACATTGGTTGACGCGCTATAGAGCCGCGCAAATGGCTATGCGGGAAGATTTTCGCTACCACGATGAGTGCCTTGCCTGCTCGGGACCGCGACCCACCGTGTCGGCCCTGATACGCGCCGAGCCCGAAGACTTTCAGGTCGAGGAAATTTTGGAGATCACGCCGAGCGGCGAGGGCGAACATTATTTAATGCAGGTGCGTAAGCGAAATGTCGATACCCAGGAGGTCGCGGCTCGACTCGCGCGTGTGGCCGGCGTACCGCAGCGCGACGTGAGCTATTGCGGCTTAAAAGATCGACGCGCGGTCTGTTGGCAATGGTTCAGCGTGCGTATGCCCGGCCGGTCCGAACCGGCGTGGCAAGACTACGAGGATTCCGAAGTCGCCGTGCTGGAATGTCACCGGCACCGGCGCAAGCTGCGTCGTGGTGCGCACGGCGGCAATCGTTTTTCGATAACCCTGCGCGATGTGAGTGGAGCACCGGCCGACCTCGAGGCTCGTTTAGGCGAAATAACTCGGCACGGCATACCGAACTATTTCGGGCCGCAACGATTCGGAGCAGACGGTGGTAACGTGCTGCGGGCGCTCGATGCACTGACCGCAAAAACTCGACCGCGGGATCGATATCGTTATGGTTTGTACGTATCCGCGGCGCGCTCGTGGTTATTCAATCGCGTACTGTCGAATCGGGTTGCGGCCGGCAATTGGAATCAGGCGCTCGAGGGCGATGTGTTTATGCTGGACGGGACCCGCAGTATTTTTACCGAGGACAGGTTAGACGATAACCTTCGACGGCGTATTGCGGCGATGGATTTGCATCCCGCGGGCCCTCTATGGGGCCGGGGCGCGGTGCGGGTCAGGGCCGATGCGGCAGCGATCCAGGATAGCGCATTGCAGGGCATGGAGACGCTGTGCGGGGCATTGGAAAGCGCACGCTGCGAGCTTCAGCACCGGGCGTTACGGGCGCGAGTTGCGGGCCTCAGCTGGCGGTGGGATTCGTCGAGTGTAGAACTCGACTTTTGCCTCGCGCGCGGCGTCTATGCTACGAGCGTACTGCGCGAGTGTGTTGCGCTGCGCTCGCCGTCGAATAAATGAGCGTATTCGGTGGCCGAAAATCGCGACTTCGGTTACGTTACCGGTATGACTGACGCGACCTACGACAATTTAACACTGCTCGGGAATCCGGGTGCGATGCCGGCGAACCCCGACGAAGCCCGGCTCGAGCGGGTGCCGAACCCGCACGCGGGCCGCGACTATGTCGTGCGTTTTACCGCCCCCGAATTCACCTCGCTGTGCCCGGTGACCGGCCAGCCTGATTTTGCGCATCTCGTGCTCGATTACGTGCCTGGCGAGTGGCTAGTCGAGAGCAAATCCCTGAAGTTTCTGCTCGGCAGTTTCCGCAATCACGGCGCCTTCCACGAGGAGTGTACGGTCACTATCGCGCGCCGCGTCGAACAAGCGATCGTACCGCGATGGTTGCGCATCGGCGGCTACTGGTATCCACGCGGTGGCATGCCCATCGATGTCTATTATCAATCCGGCCCGTCCCCCGACGGGGTGTGGGTCCCCGATCAGGGCGTAGCCCCGTATCGCGGGCGTTAGCCCCCAACTTCCATGCACGCCCCACTGCAAGAGTGGCTCGATCACGTCAGTGCGGGCCGCGAGGCGCGAGCCATCGAATTATTGCGGCGAGCTGGCGAGTTGATCGATGGGCTGCCGCCCGATCACGAGCGGCGTGCCCAAGCCGACAGCGCCATTGCCACGGCACTCGCAACGACGAGAATTCTGCACGAATTGCAACTCGACGAGCAGGGTTTGGTCGCCGCACTGCTGCATCGGTTGGTCGCACTTGAATGCGTCGATCTGCATCGTGTCCAAAAGGTATGCGGGCGGCCCACCGTCGAATTGATTAACGGAGTCATGAAGATGGACGTCGTGCCGAGCCTCGATGACGCGATCGCAACCCACCAGTCGCGCGCCAGCGCGGAAAATTTGCGCCGTATGTTGATCGCGATGGTGGATGATGTGCGGGTGGTGCTGATCCGTCTTGCCGAGCAATTGCAAATGCTCCGGGAATCGAAGCGTGCCGATCCGATCCAGCAGACCACTATCGCGAAGGAGACGCTCGATATCTTTGCGCCGCTCGCGAACCGCCTTGGCGTGTGGCAACTGAAATGGGAACTCGAGGATCTGTCGCTGCGGTATCTCGAAACCGATGTCTACAAGCAGATTGCGGCACGTCTTGCAGAACGCCGTGTTGACCGCGAGCGGTTTATCGAACAATTCGTCTCGGAATTGCAAACTGGCATCGCGAATCTCGGCTTGCAGGCACAAGTGAGTGGCCGCGCGAAGCATATTTACAGTATTTGGAAAAAAATGAAGCGCAAGGACATCGAATTCGAGCGAATATTCGACGTATTCGCGGTGCGCGTATTAGTGGACTCGGTGCCGGATTGTTATGCGGTGTTGGGCATCGTGCACGGACTTTGGACCCCGGTGCCCGGTGAATTCGACGACTACATAGCGACCCCGAAAGAAAATAACTATCAATCGATTCACAGCGCGGTGGTGGGACCCGAGGGACGTAATGTCGAGGTGCAAATACGCACCCATGGCATGCACCAGGAAAGCGAACTCGGGGTAGCGGCGCATTGGCGCTACAAAGAACAAGCCAAACAGCAGTCCAATCTCGACTCAAAAGTCGTATGGTTGCGCCAATTGCTGGAATGGAAGGACGAAGTATCGGATGCGTCGCAGCTCGTGGAAGCGTTCAAGAGCGATGCGATCGAGGAACGCGTCTACGTGTTTACCCCCAAAGGCAATGTGATCGATTTGCCGATGGGATCGACACCGCTGGATTTTGCTTACGCAATCCACACCGAAGTCGGTCACCATTGCCGCGGCGCGAAGATCAATGGCCAAATTGTGCCGTTGACCCGGGCCTTGGCGACCGGCGACAGGGCCGAGATTCTGACCGTAAAAAGCGGCGGACCGAGCCGCGACTGGCTGAGCCCGCATCTGGGTTATCTGCACACGCCACGAGCCAGGGCGCGCATCCAACGATGGTTCAAAGAAGAAAATCAGGAGCACAATGTTGCGGCCGGCCGTACGGCTATAGAGAAGGAACTGCACCGGCTCGGTATTGCCGAGGCACGGTTCGAGACGTTGGCAAACGAATCGGGATACAAACGCGTCGACGATTTTTTTGCCGCGATCGGGCATGGCGATTTAAAGGTGGCCCATGCCGTATCGTCGTTGCGCGACCACCTCAAGCGGTCGCCAGTCGAAATTGCCGATCTTGGCGCCGCCCGCCGCAATAAACCGAAAACCCCGTCCGCCGTGCGCATCCAGGGTGTCGGCAACTTGCTCACGAACCTCGCCAGTTGCTGCAGCCCGGCGCCGGGCGATGCGATCGTTGGTTACATCACCCAAGGCCGAGGGGTGACGATCCATCGCCAGGACTGCCGCAATATGTTGGGCATCCGCGAGCAGCGCCGCGAGCGATTTATCGAAGTGGACTGGGGCGAGAGTACCGATGCGACGTACCCAGTGGATATCCAGGTCATCGCCTATGATCGGCACGGCCTATTGCACGACATCACAACCGTGTTTACCGACGCCAAGATCACCATCACCGGCGTGACGCTGAACACCGATAAAGCCGAACATATCACGCGTGTCGCGATGCGCGTGGAGGTTCCGAGCATCGAGCGATTGAGTCAGATACTATCGCAAGTATCGCAGGTTCCGAACGTCACCGAGGTCCGCCGGATAGCGCATTAACGTCGCCGGCGGTGCGAACCGCGACTTGACGATAGACTAATTCCTATGTCAAATGTTGATGACGTTCTCGAGTTCTGGATCGCCGACAGCGAACAAGGCGGCGAGGCGTTGACGCGTCAACGCAAACGCTGGTACCGATCCGACGCGAAATTCGATGCCGAGATTCGCAACCGATTTGAGGCGGTATTGCAGGCGGCTGCCCGCGGTGAGCTCGCGCATTGGGAGTCAACTCCCGACGGCCGCCTCGCGTTGATCATATTGTTTGATCAGTTTCCGCGAAATATTTACCGCGGTCAGGCCGCGGCATTTGCATACGACCATTACGCCGCACACCAGTGCCTGGCGCTGCTAGCGGCGGCCGACGATCGACACCTCGGTTTTGTGCAACGCAGTTTTGCTTATATGCCGTTGCAACACAGTGAAGAATTGGCGTTGCAGGAACGGTCCGTGGAGTTGTTTACTGCGTTAGCGGAAACGGCGTCGCGGGAGTGGCAAAGTTTTCTCGAAAACAGCCTTGGTTATGCGCTTGAGCATCGCGATATCGTGGCTCGATTCGGGCGATTCCCACATCGAAATGAAATTCTCGGCCGCAGTTCCCGGCCCGCGGAATTAGCGTACCTGCGAGGCGGTGGTACGACGTTTGGGCAGGACGCGGGCGTCTGATCGCGAACCGTCAGGTCGGCGGAGACGCTGGAGTCTGGTTTGAGTGGCGCATTACCGGTACACTGCGGCGCCATTTTCCGCTTAACGCGCGCCCCTTACGGACGCTACTATCGGCACCGGGCGAGCGACGATTGAGACAGGAGACTTCGCTATGAAACCAGCACTACGTGTCGCTATCACTGGAGCGGCAGGACAGATCAGCTACGCATTATCATTCAAGATTGCGGCGGGTGAAATGTTGGGTCCCGACCAACCCGTCATTCTGCAATTATTGGAAATTCCTCCGGCCATGGACGCGCTACACGGTGTGGTCATGGAGTTGGAAGATTGCGCCTATCCGTTATTGCATTCCATTGTCGCAACCGATAATGCCGAAACCGCTTTCGCCGATGCGCAGTACGCGCTATTGGTCGGCGCGCGTCCGCGCGGACCCGGTATGGAACGCAAAGACTTGCTACAGGCTAATGCGCAAATTTTCTCGGCGCAAGGCAGAGCCATCGATGCGTCCGCGAGCCGTGACATTCGGGTGCTCGTAGTCGGTAATCCCGCTAACACTAATGCGCTGATTACGTTGAAGAACGCACCGGGGATCGATCCGTCGCAGTTTACGGCGATGACTCGGCTCGATCACAATCGCGCGTTAAGTCAACTTGCCGCTAAAACGGGTTGTCACGCAACCGATATTCGAAAGATCGCGATTTGGGGTAATCATTCTGCTACTCAGTATCCCGATATTAATCACGCCACCATCAACGGTAAACCGGCGGTGGATCAGGTCGATCAGTCCTGGGTGCGCGACGAATTTATTCCTACTGTGCAGCAACGAGGCGCCGCCATTATCAAGGCGCGGGGTGCATCGAGCGCCGCCTCGGCGGCCTCGGCTGCAGTCGATCATATGCGGGATTGGGTCGGCGGTAGAGCTGCCGGCGACTGGTTGAGTATGGCGATATCAAGCGACGGCAGCTACGGCATCGAGCCTGATCTCGTTTATTCATTCCCGGTCACCTGTGGCAACGGTAAATACGAAATCGTCCAGGGCTTGGAAATTGACGCATTCAGCCGCAGTAAAATGGACGCAACCGCCGCAGAGTTAAAACAAGAACGCGACGGGGTACAGGAACTGATATAGCGGAAGGACGTTATGCCGCGAACCCAGCAAGTTCGTTTTGGTTCAGCGAGCGGTCTCGCCTTGGATGGCCGATTACATATACCCGACGGCGGATCGGCAACGGCCTACGCACTGTTCGCGCATTGCTTTACGTGCTCTAAAGACAGCGTCGCAGCGTCGCGGATTAGTCGGGCATTGGGTGAACGCGGTATCGCGGTGCTTCGGTTTGATTTTACCGGCCTTGGCGGCAGCGACGGCGATTTTGGCAACACAGACTTCTCGTCGAATATTGCAGATTTGATCAGTGCGGCCGATTTCTTGCGCAAAGAATATCTTGCTCCCGAGCTGTTGATCGGCCACAGCTTAGGTGGCGCCGCGGTGCTTGCAGCCGCCGCGCAAATACCCGAGGCCAATGCGGTTGCAACGATCGGCGCACCGGCCGACCCGGCCCACGTTAAACATTTGTTTGCCGGCGGTACCCAGATCGTGGACAGCGATGGGTTTGAGGTTGTGCTGGGCGGGCGTCAATTTCACATCAGCCAGCAATTTATGGATGATATCGAAACGCACCGGTTGGCGGATGTGGTGGCGGGTTTGCGTAAAGCGATTTTAATAATGCACGCGCCGGGCGATAGCACCGTGCCGATTGCGAATGCGCAAGTATTGTTTGAAGCGGCGCGGCATCCGAAGAGCTTTATCTCGCTGGATAATGCCGATCATCTGATTAGTAAAAAAGCCGACGCCGCCTACGTCGCGGAAGCGATAGGGGGTTGGGCCGGGCGCTATATTAGCCTTGCGGTGCCGGAGGTCGTTACGGCCGCGGCCGATATCGAAGCCGATGCCGTTATCGTCGAAGACACCCCCGACGGAAAGTTTACCCAGCGCGTGCGGGCAGGACGGCATACGCTTGCCGCCGATGAGACGCTGGCTGTTGGCGGTGAGGATACTGGGTTATCGCCGTACGATTTTTTGCTTGCCGGGTTGGGATCCTGTACGTCCATGACGATTCGGATGTATGCGGACCGAAAAGCGATCCCGCTAAGCGGCGTCAAAGTTAGGCTTCGCCACGATAAGATCCACGCCGAAGATTGCGAACGTTGTGAAACCGAAAGCGGCCGGGTCGATCATATCGTTCGCGAAATTACGTTGCAAGGCAGTCTCAGCGGCGATCAGCGTGAGCGTTTGTTGGAGATCGCGGATCGCTGTCCGGTACACCGTACTTTGACTTCGGAAGTTCATATCGAAACCAAACTGGTCGGTTGAGCCGGTGGCGGATTATTTTTCCGGCCATGCCGCAAGTTATGTCGAATACCGGCCCACGTATTCTTCGGCGCTATTTGAATTTATCGCGGATATTGTGCCCGCACCGCGTTGCGTGTGGGATTGTGGCACCGGTAGCGGACAGGCCGCCCAAGGATTGGCTGAGCAATTTCAAAAAGTCATAGCGACCGACATCAGCGCACCGCAACTGCAACATGCAGCACTCGATCCGCGCATCGAATACCGGATTGCTGCGGCGGAGCAATCCAATCTCGATGCGGCGTCGGTGGATGCTGTGACGGCGTTTCAAGCCGCCCACTGGTTTGACTTGCCACGGTTTTTTGCGGAGGCGCACAGGGTGCTGGTGCCGGGTGGAATTTGCAGCCTTTGGACGTACTCCGGATGCTGCGTGAATGCAGAAGTCGATGCCATCGTGAAGACGTTGTACGACGACATCGTCGGCCCCTATTGGCCGCCGCAACGCCGCCTGGTGGAAACGGGATACCGCACCATCGACTTCCCATTCACCGCCATAGCGATTCCCGCTTTATCGATTAAACGTGAGTGGAACCTTGAGGCGTTTATGAATTATTTGCGTACATGGTCGGCTACACAGCGGTATATCGCCGCCCACGACGTCGATCCGCTAATTGAATTAAGGCCTGCGCTTGATTCGGCCTGGGGCGCGGAGTGCGACTGTAATATCGTCACCTGGCGCTTGCGCGGCCGGACGGGCAAACGTTGATGTTGAATGCGCCCGGTTGCGACTTCGGATGTCTGCCGGTATCCGTCGTAATTCCGACCTATAATCGCGCCGGTTGTCTGGCCCGAGCGCTCGATTCAGTGTTGCGGCAAACCCACGCTGCCAGCGAAATTATCGTCGTCGACGACGGATCGTCCGATGCGACACCGCAACTTATTGCCGATCGTTATCCGCAGGTGTCCTACATTCGTCAGGCCAACTGCGGTGTGAGCAGTGCCCGTAATCGCGGTATTGAAGCGGCCTGTGGCACCTGGATCGCGTTCCTCGATTCGGATGACGAATGGTTGCCGACCAAGCTCGAACGTCAATTAACGCAGTTGCACGCGGCGCCCGCGTATCGGGTCGGTCATTGCAACGAAATATGGATTCGCAGCGGTCAGCGCGTGAATCCGAAACACAAACACAGAAAATTCGGTGGCTGGATATTTCAACAATGTTTGCCGTTGTGCGCGATCTCGCCGTCGGCGGTACTAGTTCATCGCGATGTGTTTGCCGACATCGGTTTATTCGACGAGACATTGCCGGCGTGTGAAGACTATGATCTGTGGCTCAGATTGTGCGCCCGTTACCCTGTGCAATTCATCGATACGGCATTGCTGGTGAAATACGGCGGCCACGCCGATCAGTTGTCGAGCCGCTATGAAGCGATGGACCGGTTTCGCATTAAGGCGCTGGAGAAAATCATCGAGGCACCGTATCTGGCCCCGAGCGATCGTACTGCCGCGCTTACAATATTATTGGAGAAGATCGCGGTATACGTACACGGTGCGGAGAAGCGCGGCCGGCATGAAGCGGTACGCGACTACCGCGAGAAAATGCAGCGCTACACGGGACTACTCGATGCCGCGATCGCGCCGGTGACGTCGTGCACTTCGTTGTAGCGCTGCTGGCCGAAGCCCGGCCGCTGATCGACCGATTCGTACTCCGTGCGTGCGGCCAACACCGGGCGTTTACGGTGTTTTCCAGCGCCGATGGCGGCACGCATTTGATCGTCAGCGGTATAGGCAAGGTACGGGCCGCTGCGGCAACCGCATACTTGCATGCAGCAACGGGCGCCAACCCGCATAACGCGTGGCTCAATATCGGCATCGCAGGACATGCCTCGCGGCCGCTCGGCACGGTTGTGCGCAGCAGCCGCATCACCGATGCCGCGACCGGCTGCTCTTGGTATCCGCCGCAAGTCATCAAATCCGACTGCGCCGGTGCTGAAGTGATCTGCGTGGATCGCGTCGAAGAGTCGTATCACGGCGAAGCAGTGTACGATATGGAAAGTGCGGGGTTCTATCCCACGGCGGCACGCTTCAGTAACGCCGAAGTGGTGCAGTGCTGCAAGATCGTTTCCGACAATCTCGCAAAACCCGCGCAGCGGCTACGCGCCGCCGATGTCGAATCGATAATCGCTAGTCGTATTCCTGAAATTGCCGAGTTTGCATTGCGCTTACAGGCCATCGAGTGCCGCCGTGCGATGCTGGCTGTACAGCAACCGGACATCGATACATTTGCCAAACACTGGCACTTTACCGTATCGCAGCAACACCGGTTGCGACGGGTGTTATGGCGCTGGTCGCTGCTCGCGGGCGACGCCGAGTTATGGGATATGGAATTGACCGCGTGCGCCGATGCAGCGGCTGTGCTGCGGCAGATCGAGCAGCGTGTCGAGGCGTTACCGGTAGTTCTGAGTAGTGAATCGTGATCGCTGAGCTGTACGTTGAGGCGGCGGCGCGGTCGTTGCCGCGAACGCATGCCATTATGCAACGTTTCTCGAAGTTGCCGGTCATTCCGTGTGAGCGTTATACGGAAGTTTTCAATCCTCCTTCGCAGAATTTTCGCTTGCAGAAAGCTCGACCAAGCTTGATTCCGGCGCATGAGTTTGACGGCTTCGTGTTGTCCACTCAGGATGGGTACGGTCACCTGGAACACGGAGTACCGGATAATGTATGGGTCTTGCCGTCACCATATCGGTGCGTATGCGCCAGACTCGCTGTTGTTTACCGCTTAGTGGCGACTGCTCGTGACGGCTAAGGTCGACAGCTATCTCGTTACCGGCGCCAGCTCCGGGATCGGCCACGCGGTGGCGCAGGCATTGTTGGAGCGCGGTCATCGCGTTATTGGGTTGGGACGCGACGAATCCCGAATGAATGTAACCGACCCGGCGTTTCAATTTTTGAAGTGCGACCTTGCGGATCTCGATGTGTTACCGGAACGCTTGGCCGCGTTGCACAGTGAGTTACCGAGAATCAAAGGCGCTGTGTTGTGCGCGGGCGCGGGACGTTTTGGCTCGTTGGAGGAGTTTTCGTTTACACAGATACGAGAGCTCGTGGATATTAATGTGACGGCGCAAATGTATGTCGCCCGCACCGTGTTGCCCACGTTTAAGACGCGCGGCGCCGGGGATCTGATCTTGCTTGGTTCGGAGGCCGCGCTCGCGGGCGCGCGCCGCGGCACGGTTTACGCAGGCACCAAGTTTGCGCTCCGGGGATTTTGCCAGGCGTTACGTCAGGAAGCGTCTAGGTGCGGGGTGCGGGTCGCGCTGATTAATCCGGGGATGGTGGACACGGCGTTTTTCGACGATTTAGATTTTGCTCCAGGCGAGGCACCGGAAAACCATTTGCGCGCGGAGGACATCGCGGCAGTCGTGTGTACGGTGCTGGATATGCCGCCCAGCGCGGTGATCGACGAGATCAATCTGTCGCCACTAAAAAAGGTCGTCCGCAGAAAACCCCATCGGAACACCAAATAAAGAATTCCGACGTCATGGGTAATCGTGCATAGGGTGTACAGGAGATGTCCGTATTTTCTAAATCCAAGCGGTGTGGGTAGAGCAAAAGATAGTGCCGTGACCCAGTCCGTGAAGCTTTCGGCGGCTTATGGAAGACTGCGCTGGCTGTCGATCATGTTGCATGACACGAACAGGATCACAGTGAGGACGTGGACGCAGGCCCACCAACACGAGCGTACAATTGCGTTCCGGATACATGAATCCGCGCGCGCCCGCTAAGTCGTTCAGCAAGGCTACCGCCCGTAGCCTCCATGTCCTCGGACTGCTTGCAGCCGGCGGTCTGGTTCTGCTCGTGGGCCTGGTGGTGGGTGGCCCGCTGTCGACCCCGGACCTTTGGTTTCACCTGAAGGCCGGCGAAACCTACTTCCACGAGGGCCTGTGGCCCGTAGTGGATCCGATGTTATTCACCGGCCTAAGTGGCGGTCCGATTCAGCACGAGTGGCTCTTCGGTGTATTTGCTTACCTGGTTCAGCAGGCAGTCGGCTTTTCGGGACTGCGCCTGGTGCACGTTGCGATGGTATTCGGTATCGTGGCGTTGGTCGCGAACCTCGCACGCCGTAGCGTCTGCGGTGGTGCGGGTGTGGCCCTGCTGGTATCGGGCTTCGTAGTGCTCGCATGGCCGCGTCTGGTTCAGTTCCGCCCGGACCTCTGGACGATCGCTGGAGTTTGCTTGATCCATCTCCTGGTGCTTCGACCCAGGGCGGGTCCTTCGCATGCGATGCTCGCGGCGGCGTGTGTCTTGCAGCTGGTATGGTTAAACGCCCACTCGCTCTCGGCCATCGGCATCGTGTTGACAGCCGCGGCTCTGCTCGGCGCCGTTTTCGAGCGAGGAATTCTAAACCAGGCCGGCGATTTGCAGGTGTCCTCCCGCCTCCGGGCGACAGTGCGCGTTCGGCGCATGGGCATCGCGCTGGGGCTGCTGCTTGTGGTGGGGCTGATCCACCCTCGGGGGATCGATCAGCTGCTTACGATTTTTATCTCGTCCTCCGACACTGCAATCTGGGAGATCCGGGATGAGTGGACCGCCTTTAATCCGTTCTCGCTAGACAACGCGGGGCGCCTTTCCGTACTCACTCTCATAGTGGCCGATTCGATCCTGATCGGCTTCGCATGCCTAGTATTTGCGCGTCTCCGGAATTTGCGACGGAGGGTCTCGGAGGCGACGCTAAGACGCTTCGATCCGCCGGCCTTTTTCGTCGCGGCCGCCGCGTGCGGCGCTATGCTGATTGCGGTGCGATTCCTGTGGATGGGTGTGTTCCCGTTGCTTTATCTGCTCTCGGCGTTGCCCGCGCTCCAGGCGCGCGTGCCGCGCGCAGGAGTGGTCCTGCCGCTCGTCGTTGTCCTTGCTCTCGCGCTGCTGATTAGCGGGCCCGGCGGCCTTCGGTTTCACTCCTCCGACATTCCCCGCGATCCCGCCACCTATCTAAGCATGGACATTCATCGTGTACGCTTTGCCCACGAGTCCGCACAATTTCTGCTTGATACCGGCGCCCGGGGTCGGCTCTACAACCCATACCAACTTGGCGCTTATTACGGCTATCACCTGGCTCCGAAGTTGCGCACATTCATCGATTCCAGAACCGAACATTACAGTGCGGACGTCTATGCCGAGTGGAAAACCATTGCCGCGCACGGTATTCACGAAGACGGTCGAACCTTCTTGCAGCTACTCGACGATCGACGTGTCGACTTCTTTTTCGGCGTGGGTCCTCCGGGCTACGGGTACTCCCTGCCCAACACGTTGGGTAACCTCCATCGGCAACCCGGTTGGCTGCAGGTGTATCGCAACGCCGGCCAGGTGGTCTTTCTGCGCGATCTGCCGCGCAATCGCGAGAATCTCGATCGAATCGTGGCCTATTACGCTGCGGCGGATGTTCCTTTCGATCGGGCGGCGGGTCTAAATGTTGGGGCGGTGCTCGAACATAACCCGGTTTGGGCGATCACCCAGGCAATGGTGCCGCCCGAGTACGTATCGCTGCGGAGCGCCGCGGAGTCGTCCGCGCGCTCGGCGCGCATTCGTGCGCTGGTGCGGCTTGCGAACATTCGATTTGTGGCCGGCGACTACAAAGGTGCCGTACTCGATGCGCAGCAGGCGATTGCCGAAGGTGCACGCGTGCCCAAGCTGGTGCAGATCGCGGTGTACGCGCTGCTCAGGCAAGGTGGTCCCCCCGCCGCACGGCGTTTCCTGGAGGCCCTATCGCGTGACCATGGGAAAGAACCCTGGGCCCGGGATGTCCTACAGCGGTTGGGTCGTTAAGGAAGTACGCAATCCCAATGGAGCCAGCCACTGTCATGATTGAAACAGATGGTGGTGCTGAGGCCAGGTTCCTGTCGGTTACTCGACCGCATCGCGAATCAGTGGGCAGGTCGAGCAATGAATACCGCCGCCATTGTGATGCATTGCGTCATACGGAATCTCGATAATGTCTATATGATTCTGCTCCAATTGCGTGCGGGTTTTTGCCGACAGGCCCTGCGGCATCAATACCCGTCCCGGCGCGACGGCCAAGCCGTTAATAATCCACGGATCGTCGTCCGGGTCGATTTCGACGGTACGGATCTTCAACTCTTTGAGCAGGCAAAGAAAGCGATACGGCAGTTGCGCGGCATTGACCAGAGCAAGGTCCGTATCGATCATCAAGAACACCCCGTCGATATGTATCGAGTAACCGCATAGATCGACAACATGGACGCTTACGCCCTGGCGTTGCAATACATCGACAACTTGGGCGATGCCTTCGTCATTGACCCGAATGGAGCGGCCGATGGCTGCGTTTTTGGAATTGATCCAGGCGACGCTCCCGCCTTCCATCAAGCCGTTACTATGAATCGTACGCAGAATGGGTACGCCGAGTGCGGCCAGTGTCTGGGTGGCCGTGCGCTCTTCGCCGCGGCGCATACGCGGCGCCATACGGCACACGATTACGCCGCCATTGATCGCGAACGACGAGTCCCGGGTATAACAAGACTTGAATCGGTGATCGCCCACCCCGGTCAGCATTACGACCTCGACGCCTTGCGCTTGGAGTGCGTCGACTAACGCATCGTGCTGGGCTTGCATTGCCTTCAACTCGGGGATGGTGTCACTTTGAAAATACCAGCCCGCCTGTACGTCGCCGAAACTGCCGATGCTCTCAATGCGTTTACTGGGGTCGATGATGCCAAATTCTGCTCCCGGCCGGTGCATCAGCACCGTGCGCAGGCGCCCGACGTCATTATTGCACCCCCAATGGCGACCCCAAACCGCATCAAGTTCACTCGCTGCCTCGAATGGTGGCTCCGCGTGCGAACCGAATAACTTAACGGTCATACCGTAAAGATGATCGACGGCCATTGGATTCTCCTGGCTGAATATGGGTGCTTGAGTTCACTATTAGGCCTTAAATTGGGGAAAGGGTAAAACGCCGGTACGCGGCGTTGGTGCACGTCTTGATTCGCGCCAATGCCGCCAGTAAGGTGGGAAGGTACGTCGTCAAACGCAGCAACGGAGGAGACAGTGACAAAAATTGCCGTCGCGGGTGCCGCGGGCCGTATGGGTCGGGCTATTATTTCACTTTGCCAGGGCCGTGCCGAGATGCAGGTGTCGGCAGCGCTGGAATGCACCGATAGCGAATTCATTGGCGTAGACGCGGGGGAAATCGCCGGGGTCGGAAATATTAGGGTGCCTGTAACGGATGATCTGTCGGCCGCGGATTTCGATGTATTGATCGACTTCACGAACCCGGGTGCGACGGTGCAGCATGTTAACGCTTGTGCGGTCGGAGGGAAGCGCACGGTGATCGGCACGACCGGTCTGTCCGACAGGGACCGGCGACAAATCGAATCTGCCGCGGCCAAGGTGGCAATCATGCTCGCGCCGAACATGAGTGTGGGTGTGAATCTGTG
>JAOTWM010000352.1 GCA_029862885.1 Gammaproteobacteria bacterium | reverse complement strand
CTCTTATAAAATCGATAAGTTTGCGATAATAGAAAAGTCGATAATACCATTATCGAGGACGTTCCATCTCTCACGAAACGAGTTTGTGGGCGACAGTTTCAAGGATCTCCATAAGCGTTCGCGCAAGGTACAATGAAGTTTCTCGGTATCCGATCATTCAACTTGCAGTTATCGACGCCTAGGGCCAAAATTACCTGCGTTCAATAAGCCTGATCGGATAGCCGCCGGGATCGGTCCAAGTTTCTCGCCACCAATAATAGCGCCACAACTTGCCCATGCTCGAGCCAAGCAATTCGAAAAAACCGGGCGCATCAGTGGCATTGCCGGAGCTTGACTGTATCCATTCACGCCATTTGCCTTCGTCGGGCCATGGCGCCCACCAGTGATCACGCAATGAACCGTCATAGGTATTGATGGTTGCATCATCGGGTTTGAACAATTCAGAGAGTTTGTTCGGTTCACCAAAAATTAGCTCGGAGGTATTATGCTTGTCAGCAGTCGCCTCGGCGCTAAGTTGATATTTGGTATCCCGAAAGTGCCAAATCCCTGGCCATCCAGAAGCACCGATCAGAGCCACTTTTCGTTCAGTGAAAGGGATCTTCGCGCCCGTCTCACGCCAAAGGGCGATACGGTTTCTAACAACCTCGTCGAACCATGGCGTTGTATGGTTATAGACCAGCCTTTCCCTCGGATCGGCGGCTCGCTCGCCGATGAGATACACATCGTTGCGTAATGCGATCGAGGATATGATAACCACTACTATCAACGCTCCGGCATGCCCGAAACGTCCGAAGCGCCGCAGGCGGGGCGCCCACACCCAGGCCAACGTCAAATAGAGTGGTAGCACGATATGCACCGCCAGCCAAGGCACCTTCTCTCCGGCAACGGAATACTGAAAGATTGAACAGGCCGCCCACCAACCGACCCAGGCCGCCAACAACCTGTGTTGTCGCATTGCCAGAATCGACCACGTCAGAATGGGGGTAATCATGAGACCTAAGGTCCCCATTGATCCGTTGGGCGCGAGATGTAGGAACTCCTGAACACTTACCAGCCAGTGCGGTGGGCCCCATGATACAGTGATCCGCCAGATCCACCAGATTAACAACCAGGCAACTATCGACCCTGCGTATACAAAAAATCGCCGGCGGGACAGGAGCGAATCCCAAATCAGTCCAATATATAACAACACGATGATCGGCAATTCATAAAGCAACAGAATCGGTACGTGATAGTGCAATGCACCGGCCATCCTGTGTTGCTCTTGTTGTCCTTTCCAGTAGTCCCAACTTCTTTTCAGGTTTTTCCATGAGTCCTTCATTAACAGGATGTTCACCTGGGTCCTTTGAAACAATCCGAGCGATTGTTTGCCGGTGGTCACTTCCGTTTGCATGTCGCTGCCGACTACTGACCGAACAGCATTCTTTTCATAATCCGGTGTAAGAGTCGTTCCGTAGATGTAGGCAACAAAGAGCACGCCGGCGAATAACCCGCCAAGCCACGCACAGCATGTCATCAGGGCGCTGCGGTTGCCAAACTTAGCAATGGGCGAGAAAAAACGCTTCCCTCGGGGATGTATTGCGTGTCCCTTAAGCAGGGCCGTCACCGACTTGAGGCGATACCAAGGGGCCGTCGGCAGCCAGCGATTCAGCCAGACCACAATAGCGAATGTCAGACCTGCCGCATAAATGAAAACCACGTTTTCTTTGATAGCCAGTAACGCCACCATTGCCACTATGCCTAGGGCGGCCCACCATCGATGCCGACGCGATTGCGACAATCCATACGCCATGCCCAGCATTCCTATCATCATTGCCGCGTTATAGAGCATCTCATTTCGCATGAAGCGACTGAAATACAATAGCAGGGGTGACGTAAACAGGATCAGAGCAAACCACCAGCGATAACGAGCCGGTGCCAGGCCAATGCAAGCCGCTAATGCAGCAAGTGAGCAAAACGCGATAAATGCCCTCGCCACGACAATGGAGTCGCCGAACAATTCAAACAGGTTTCCTACAGCCAGCAATAAAGTGGGGCCATGGAGTATTGGAAGATGGGTATACGCCCCACGATTCGCAAAGACATAAGCGTAGAAGGAAAACATGCTCTCGTCGTGAATCACTGGACGCAGATCCAGCAATATGAAACGCGGCACCAGCAGCAACGCCGCGAGAACGACTGCCGCCACCGGCCATTGCGGGGAGAATCGGAATTTGGGGTCTTCCAACCTCATCTCGCTTCCTGCTCGCGGAGATCGAATAAGAATACGGCGGGTTGTTGTAGAGGAAACGCCGCCGCCACGGGGGCCGCTTCCCGTAAGCGCTGCGGCACATCGATTCCTGTTATTCCCTTTCCGTAGCTTTCACGCTCAACGATTCCATAGAGCACCCACTGCGCGCCGAGTTTCCGCGCCTGGCCTCGAATGCCTTGTGGCGTTGCCGCCAAATAAAGTTGGTTCAACGCAGACTGTCGCTCGCTGGTCAATCGATGACCGATGGCGCCGCGCCACTGCCCTTCGTGATGCGCCCATCCAAGTGGTACCGGCCGGCCCGCGAGGCTTGCCACCCGCCCCGTATACCCGTAGGCACCCCGGCCTTGTCCTTCCGCAACGACCTGCCCCGGCGGTACGTGCTCGCGTATCCAGGCAAGCATTTCCGCCTCCTCGCGATACGGCGGACGATGGGCGATAAAGTCCACGGCATTGAGTGTCGCCTGACGCGGCGGATCATCGCCCCGCCAGGCCGCGAGCAACCGCGCAGGAATGGCGAAGGTAGGATAGATCAATGCCGCGACCAACACCACGAGTGCGCAAGAACGCACCGTGATCCGCAAAACTGAAGCCGATCCTCGGTCCCCGTTTCGCCACAGGTATTGGCCTGCGACGATGGCGCCAACGGTGAGCGCGGGCCATACAGGATAAGAGAATTTGAAATAACTATTGTATCGAACGTATTCGCCAGTGAAAGCATCGTTCACATAAATCAATTCGAGGGCGGCAAGTGTTGTGTAGGCGCAAAGCAAAATGGAAACACAGCGGCCATTCAACCAAGCATCTGATCCAACATAAAGCGACATACTCAAAATAGCGACTGCAATCCAAATCCAGGCCGACCCGCCTGGAAGTATTGGGCTTATCGATGACGCAGACAACACCAGAAGACCAACTCCCAGGGACATCAAAGCCACAATCACCCGATCCCGACGCAAAACTGCGCGCGTTACCGCCGCGATGGTAAGCACCGACACCGGCAGACCCCACATGGAGAATAATTGCCCGGAACTCGAACGTAGCTCCGCAGGCAGCCATTTAATGGGCAGGCGCTGCCAGATACTGTCTGCATCCGACAAAATAAGTGGCTGCGCTTCATCGCCCAGGATTAAAGATGAAGTCAACCACATAGATAAAATCAAAGCGACAGTCAATAACAGATAGAACCAGCGATATTGATGCTTGCTAATCACCGAGTAACACGCTGCAACTACGCAGATAAATCCGATTGCCGGCAGATTCCATAGATTTGTTAGGCACGACGATAACCCAAGGGTAAACCAGACAATAACCCATACCGTTCCGAAATACAGGCGCGTACTAAATCGGCCGGATGTGTTGGTATCGACGAATAAACCGTTCGATCGAGTCAAAGCGAACAAAGTTACGGCAAACCAGGCAACAAGCCATGGCAACGCAAGATGATGCGCGTGGAAGTCGCCCAAAATAGCAGTGAAAGCGGGGAATTCGGCGATGACAGAATCTGCTATCGCCCGCGAAGGGCCCCAGAAATTGTACGCTCCCCAGTTAAATCCTTGCGCCGACGATTGATAGACCTTCCACAATTCCTCGACTGCACTGGGATTCCCGGCCCAAGCAACCATCAGCCCGGCTAACACAGACCACGACAACTTGAGTCCGACGGTGCGGCCCAACAGATAGCCTGCCTCGAAGACCAACGTCACCAAACGCGCTAACGCGAGATTCAACGCAAGTTCAGCAGGAAATTCACCGATACGTCCGACCCATGCCCAGAA
This sequence comes from Gammaproteobacteria bacterium, assembly GCA_029862885.1. Lineage (GTDB taxonomy): Bacteria > Pseudomonadota > Gammaproteobacteria > Arenicellales > JAOTWM01 > JAOTWM01. The sequence goes on along the minus strand of JAOTWM010000352.1, from coordinate 1,517 downwards.
AAAATGCCCCCAATAGTAATAACTGAGTTGATGGCCGGCTAACCAATAATCTTCAGGTGGTAAGCTGGTTGCGTACCAATTGGTCCAAAATATCATCGAATTCATAAATTTTTCTGCAGCGGACGAATCGATAACGTAGGTGGTCATCTCCGGTATCCATTGCCGTAGCCAGATGAACGCCAAGAACAGCGCCAGAGTTACGCCGTCCAATATCGCATGATGAAGAACGCCCACACCTGTTTTCGCATCACTTCGGTAGCCCAGCGCCACCGCCGTCTTATTTTGCGGTTGTCGAACCTTCAGCAGGAAAAGGGCGGCTGCGAACAGCAACACGATCCACCCAATTCCAACCGCCGCATTCAATGCCCACTCGGTAATATGCGCGATGTAAAAAATCGGTAGTGTGAAGACAAGCGGTCCAGCCAAACGCGAAAGAACACGCTGTGTATCGGGTGGTAACGGTGTGCCACCGAGCGCAATGCGCAACGGGAGTGTTAAGACCTCGTACCAGGCAAAAAATAATAGGGCTAAAACCAGTTCCATCGCTTCGCTATCTGGCATCGAGGCCATATAAAGAGACACGTTGCATCAGTCAGAGAGTATAGATCGTCGGTTGGCAGACGACAGTCAAGTATCTAAACCGAAGGACCAAACATCAATCTCCTGAGGACCGCTATAATGTGCTGTAAGACTGACAAATAATTTTGCTTGGAATGTACCGAATATACGCAGCACACACCATAATAACGAGCCAAGTGTATGCTCGTTGGTAAAAGTGATGTTTTTCGATACATCAAGACGACAGGCCTTGCCGGCCCGCGCAGGATACCCCTCTCGCCCACAAATCGGATCTGGTGCAAAGTCTCTTTATCCCACTTGGTGACCGGACTCCGCAATGGTCACTTGCTTGTCCGGCGATGTGGCTCCGCCCCCGGAAATTCTCAGTCGTGACAATATTCTCGACCGCGGTTTGAAGTTAGGTCGCTTTTAAACGCACCCGCTGCTGTAATATGATGGATTCCAGATAAGAAAGATCTGCAATGTCTGATCAAGAACAATACAAGTCCCCCGATGTGCCGTTGTACGTGAGTCTTGATGGCGCTCTGATTAAATCGGACATCGATTTCGAATTATTTTTTGCCTTGCTAGCGAGATCCTTCACTTTTCTATTTCTTGCGCCAATCTGGTTGCTGAAGGGCAAGGCTAACTTTAAACAACAGATTGCGCTAAGAACAGATCTAGATCCTGCGCTGCTCCCCTACAACCAGAAATTCCTTCGCTATCTCCGGGAACAGAAAAAGTCGGGCCGAACAATTATCCTGATAACGGCAGCGAATAAGATTTATGCCCAGAAAATCGCGAACCACTTAGACCTGTTCGACGAGGTTCTAGCAAGTGACGAGCAAAGCATTCTCTACGACGATAGAAAGGCCGCATCAATTCAGTCAAAGCAGGGCACTCACGAGTTTGACTACGTGGGTAATGCGCAAACAGACAAGAACACCTGGCGTTACGCC
>JAOTWM010000027.1 GCA_029862885.1 Gammaproteobacteria bacterium | reverse complement strand
GAAAGCGATATGGGTGAGCCGGTGCTACGGCGAGCCCTGAGTGTTCGTTGGCGAACCCAAGCGCACCTGCTGACTCGAAGCTGAAGCAGTAAACATCGTATGTTGTCGGCGGAATATTCGTAGACAGCGGGTGCATGCCCCGCTGTCACTGACAGCTACCTGCCAGCTGCGACCAGTATCACGGAGAGCAGGACGGAATATCTATATTTGGTGGAACCGGTCGAAACAACATAGGATCGATCCGGCAGAATTGCTTAATCGCGGGCTACTCCGGCAATCCGGCTTTGCGAAGGCCTTCAAGCCATCGCTCATGTGCAGCAGGGTCGCGGACCGGCACGATGTGGCGCACTTTTGAAACTGTTAAACCTGGCATACGTTCAAGTAGCTTTTGGGTTGCTGCCTTGGCTTCATCATCACGCCCAAGCATAGCAAAGCTGGCCGCCAGCTGACGCAAGGCTGAGGCGAACCCTGGATGATCCCTAAGCAGACGCTGGGCCGTTTCAATAACGTGCTCGTAGTCGCCGTGGATGTAGGCTGCGATACCTCGGCCACCGAGCCAGAGTGGCTTGGAGGAATCAAGCGGACTGATCTCAAGCGCTTTGTCTGCTACCTCGCATGATTTTTCGTAGTCACCACAGATGCCATGCCAAGCAGCCATAAGACCATAGGCATTCGCGAGATTGGGATTTAGTCGTACCGCGCGTTCGAGATATTCGCGTGCATCCTCAAACTGCCGAGCCCACATTAAGATCGACCCCAGCACAGCAAGTCCATTAGCATCTTCAGGATCGAGCGAAACCGCACTTCGTGAGGCGTCTAGAGCTTCACCAATGGCAACATCCGTATCGTCACGCCATACATGAAGGATATCGTTGAGCAGACATTCTGCCCGAGTAGTGTAGGCCTCTGCCAGATCGGGTGACTCAGCGATAGCTTCATTCAAAAGGATGTGGGCGATTTCATTGTCGGCCTTAGTAAGTTTGTTGATGTGCCATCGTGCGCGCATAACTCGTTCCCGCGCACTGAGGTGGTCGACAGTTTTTCCTTGAGCGCGCTTGACCTCCGCACTAAGAGTTCTCGGCGCAACGGCGGCTACTATTGCATTTGTGATTTCGTCCTGAACCAGAAAAATATCGTCGAGATTTCGGTCAAACCGTTCGGCCCAGAGATGTGAGTCGGAATGGCCATCAACAAGCTGGGCGGTTACACGGACACGGTTCGCAGCCTTTCGAACACTGCCCTCCAACGCATAACGAACGTTTAACTCCTTGCAAACCTGATCGATTCGTATGGTTTTCCCCTTGAAGCTGAAGCTCGTATTACGGGCGATGACAAGTAGTTCTCGGAAATGGGATAACGCAGTGATGATGTCTTCAGTAATTCCATCCGAAAAATACTCTTGCTCCGGGTCACCGCTCATATTGGTAAAGGGAAGGACTGCGATTGATGGCTTGTCGGGTAGCTCCAATTCGGGTTTCAAGGACTCGCAGGTCTTTGGTTGTTCTTGGGTCTCCATCGTAACCCTATACGCACGCACCGGCTCGTCGATGTTCTTGACCTGCTGCTCTCCCATATATTCGTAGCTGAGATTGAGCTTTTTGCCCACCGCAGTGCGCACCGCGTCGGAGATGCAAATACCGCCGGGGTCGGCCAGCGCCTCAAGACGAGCCGCCACATTGACGCCGTCGCCGTAGACGTCATCGCGATCTACGATTACCTCACCAAGATTCACTCCAATTCGGAACTGCACCTTGCGCTCATCCGGCAGGTTCTGATTCTGACTTGCAAGGCTACGTTGAATGGCAGTCGCGCAGGTAAGCGAGTCGGTTACCGTGCCGAAGTCAGCCAGCACAGCGTCACCCGCATAATGGACGACCCTACCGTGATGTTCCGTGACACCGTCGCTAATGAGGTCGAGGTACTTGCTTAACCTCCGGTGAGTGCCTTCCTCATCATCGCCCGTGAGGCGGGAGTAACCCGCCACATCCGCATACAGGATGGCGGCGAGCTTACGGGGTAGACGGTCTTCCATGCGGCGGCGAACTTTAGTTGGGACGTTGCGGCAATATTATCGCGCTCGCCCGTAGGAGGCGAGTCAAAGGCAGCGATGAGGGGATTACGGTAGTTATCGAGTGTAGTTGATGAAGTCTTACGTGCTTGGAGCAGCGGATCGCTGCCGTGCGTTGATTGGTCTGGCGGGAGGTATGCGTGTCGTCGATGACTACGACGGCGCTCTCGATACGCTTAACGAAGTGCAGAATCTGGCCGCGACCCATGGGGTCATACCCGACCTGGCCCGCATCCATCATCTACGCGGGAACCTATACTTCCCGCTCGGTAACGTAGATGGGGGTCTCCAGGAGCACGAGAAGGCATTGCAGTACGCGCAAGCAGCCGGTGACGTAGATAACGAAGCGCGAGCACTGAGCGGCCTGAGAGATGCTCACTACTCGCGCGGTCGTAAGTGCGCTGCGCTCGACTATTTCCGACGCTGTGCTGTCCCGCAAGCACAAGTACTTTCAGATATCGGTGGGCAATCAGTACATGGTGGCGTGGACCCGGTTCTATATCAATGAAGTGCGTAATGCGCTAAAGGATGCGATCGAGGCCGTCGAAGCAGCCGTGGACATCAATTATCTACGGGCGAGATGGTGGCTCGACTTACCGTAAGCCGCGTGCTGGTAGAACTGTGCGAGCTCGAGGCCGCGTCACAGCAAATCGAGCGCGGCTTGCGTATCGCGGACACGATCGGAGCCAATCGGTTTAAGCCGTTTCTGATGATCTTTCTCGCGCGTGTACAACTTGCGCAGAACGGTCGCCAGAAAGAGATCGTCGAACTCATGGAGAATGCGCTGCAAATCTCGCGGGAGACGAACATCAATGAAAATGGAGTATTGGTAATTGTCGGCACCTACCTGACGAATCCAAAGCAGTTTAATTTTAGACAGAAGTATATCTATGAAGGCCTGAGCTGGAAAATGATTGGCTACAGTGCGAAGGTCGAGTGATGACCGCCGGCCGTCACAAATTCGGCTTTATTTGTCAACGATAAATTCCTCGACGTCCTGGATTATTCGCTGTAGGTTTACAATGGCTGGTGCATTTCCAGTCGGACAACGAGAATCCTGTGTCGAAAACAGCAGACCCAAAATCGAGCCTAGCCATAGGCCTTATCGATGAGATCGCCGATTGGCTGATGTCCGAGGCGTTGGGTGAGGCGGAAGTGAAAAGCCTGTTCGAAGGTTGCTGCAATCGTTTGCGGGCCGCCGGCATTCCACTGTGGCGCGCTTTACTCACCTATCCGACGTTGCATCCATTGTACGCATCGATCTGGTTGATTTGGTACCGGGACCAAGAAATGGGTGGGTTTGAATCGAGAACCGGTTATGAGAGCGGCTCGGAGGAATATCAGAAGAGCCCGTTTTTCCTTATGACCAATACACGGATACCGTTCCTGCGCCGGCAGTTGGTGGGCGAGGAGGCCAATCTCGATTTCCCGGTGTTGACTGAGTTCCGCGACCAAGGCGCGACGGATTACCTGGCGTTCCTCATGCCATTCGGCGCTGCGGCTTACGAGGGCCCAATGATCAACGGTATCATGACCACTTGGACGACGGACCGCGCGTCGGGTTTCAGCGCGGCCGACGTGCAGTCCTTGCAACGCATCGAAAAACGTTTAGCCGTCGCCTGTCGGGTCATGATCGAACGTCAGATCGCCCGCAACATTTTGTCGACTTATCTCGGACGGGACGCAGGCCGCCAGGTGTTGAACGGCCAGATCAAGCGCGGCGATGGGGAAACGATCCATGCCGTGATTTGGTACAGTGATCTGCGTAGCTCGACACGCATGGCTGACACCTTGGCGCCGGCCGAGTTTCTTGGTGTACTAAATAGTTATTTCGAATGCACAGCCGGGGCGGTACTCGCCAACGACGGTGAGGTACTGCGCTTTGTCGGCGACGCCGTGTTAGCGATTTTTCCGATTCGCGACGGTGGCGCCACGGCACAACAAGCGTGCCAAGCTGCGCTGGCCGCGGCCCGTGATGCTAATGATAGGGTAAAGCGGCTGGACGACGGACAATCGTCGGCGGGAGGGCTGGGCATTTCGTTCGGCCTCGGCCTGCACGTCGGTGATGTCATGTACGGAAACATTGGAGTGCCGGAGCGTCTGGAGTTTTCTGTGATAGGCCCTAGCGCCAACGAAGTGGCTCGATTGGAAAATCTCACCAAGAGCTATGACCGGCAGGTGTTAGTGAGCGGCGAGTTTGCGCAACATCTGCCCATCGCCTGGGAATCCCTTGGGCTGCACGAACTGCGTGGTGTGGGCACGCCGTTTGAGGTGTTTGCGCCACCCGATGAATAAGTTTTTCTGGGCTTGTTGAATTGGATGACAAGGGAACTATTTGATGCCTACAATTGTCATTTCAGGACTACACGCGACGCGAAGCGCGAACTTTCTCACCCTCACACCGAAGGAGCCCGAACGATGAACACCAATCGCTTTTTTGCGATAATCCTTTTGGTGGGATCGGCTTTAATTCCACATGTATCGTCAGCTTGTTCCGCGGCCGGACCCAGCACGCACGTCGGAAAAATTGTTGCGATTGACGATGCAGCGAAGACATTCACCATAATGGATGCCGAATCGCTGAATCCGATTCGGTTCTTCGCGACGGAAAAAATTCTCACCCAGATTCGCGAATCAGAAGGAATGGCGTTCGTCGACTTCGAGCCAAGAAACGATGACGCATTAGACGCAACCAAAGTAACCTTTCAATGATCTAACGGCATCCCTTCCGGGCGATCTACACCGGCGCGACGCAATGCCCCGGCGTAGGTTGCGATTCATGCCTCAGTTATGATTCACCATGAGCCGCCCGGGCGCGCCCAATTAATTGCTTGAACGGAACGTAGCCGCCGATGATCGTACCGTCTTCCAGGACAATGGTCGGCGTACCCTTGACTCCTATGGCGCGACCCATTTCAAAGTGCTCCTTAACGGTGTTATCGCAGCTTTTGGGCTCGATCGCCTTGCCGAACTTGGCATCGGTCATCGCTGTTAGCGGATCGGTGGCGCACCAAACCGATACCATCTGGTCGTACACCGATGAGGGGACACCGGCGCGCGGATAGGCAAGATAGCGTACTTTTACACCGGCCTGATTAAGATCTCCGACTTCACGATGCAGTTTCACGCAGTAGGGGCATGTGATATCGGTGAATACAGTGATCGTGCTGCTTACTTCTTGGGGCGCGAACACAATCATGCTGTCCTCGCCCAAGCCATTCACAGCCTCGATCCGACTCTGCTTTCGAGCGGTCTCGCTGACGTTTTCCCCGCCAGTGATGTCGATCACATCGCCCTGTATGATGTATCGCCCGTCCGCCGACATGTACACAAGCTGCGGTCCTATCTTGATTTCAAACAAACCGGCGACCGGCGCCGGTTTAACGTTATTTTCCGAAAAATTTGGAATCAGCCGCGCTCCGGTTTTTAGCACGGCATCGGGAATGTGTTCGCCTGCGAATGCCACTGAGTGTGCCAGTGCCGCGATCACCACTATCGACAATGTTCTAAACATTTGGTGAGTCTCCTGATTCATGTCGTTGACAACAGATCTTCGGTATGTTGAAGCACGATCCGAGAAGCCCGCTCAGCGCGGATTCGTCAGATTTGCTGCGAGCGGGGAGGTCTGTAGTGAAGAGATTGAAGGATCTGCAAATGAGAATCGGTAGAACTTACCAACGTCTCTACGTGAAGCGTCGCTGTGGCAAATATTGCTGTAGGTAGAATCGAAACGCAATGAACGCAATTTCCATCGTGGCCATGACAACACATGGTGTCGCCGCTGGTATCAGCGGCTGGCTGCACGGCGCCGGCCGCCACGTGTCCTGTCCCGACGAAAGTGAGGCCTGCATCACCCGTTTCAGAATACGATGCAGAGACGAAGCCGCCTAATAAAATACTTAGCGCGAGACCAAGTCTCATCGATATGCTGCAGAACCGTCGCCAACGCATACAAATTAACATACGAAATCATCCCGCCATTGTCAAAACGGCACCCTACATTACGACCTCTTGTTATGGTACGCCACTAGATCTATCCAGTCGCGATCGCTCATTGACCACCGCGGCATAGTGTCGTCAAGCGACCCGCCCGCCGGGACCATACCGCGGAAGGCTACTTTCGAGTCAGTTATGTTCGTGCGCAGGCTGCTCCATTGTCCCGGACCCCATCATATCCCCCATCGCGGCCGGTTTACCGTGGTGATGCCCATCCTCGGTACTCCGCGGCATGAGACGATGCGGATGTCGGAGACTCATCGAATCGCGGGCGTTAACCGTCACCTCGACAAACGCGCTGCCAGTTGCCTCATGACACGCGTTGCAGGTACTAACGGTCTGGGTAAGCGCGTTCTCGAACTTCTGGAAGTCGCCGTGCTCAATCGCGTCCTCAAGCACCCCGAAGCTTGGCCCCATCATCCCCGTCAATAGCTTCCCCTTCTTGGCATCAATACTTGTCGACAGCACCGACATACGCTTCATCTCCTCGAGTTCGTGGGACGCCACGGCCCAATCTCCGGCTTCACCAGCGCGGTGCATCACGTGGAACCTTTCGGCAAAGTTCGGCATGAAGGAGGTAAAAGTGTCGCGCGCCTCGAGCGCTGCGACTCGCTCCTGCAGCGTCTCAATTTGAGCTTTGAGTGCCGAAATATCGACATCATCGCTGTCCGCCATTATCGGGGTCGAAACAGCAGTAGCCAACAACGCGGCGAAAATTGCTCTTATTTGCGTGTTCATCAAAGTCTCCTGAAAGAAAACATTGTACCAGGAGTGATACCAAGCCGTTCATCGCAGACACGTCTCCGGGCCATTTTCAAGCTCGGATGGTATACCGGGCCTATGGAATATGTGATGCGGGCGATTGGTCCAGACCGATCTCGGTCAAGTAATCCGGAATATACTGATTTGGGAGGATTAGCAAATTCGCCAGTGTTGGCACGCCCGTAGAAAACTCGACCGGTGAAATTGGTCCTGGATAGTAATTTCAATGTCCCGTTTCCTACTGAAAAAGCGCAAACAGACGGGCCACGCCGAGGCCGGACACCTGTTTACGCCAACGGTCGCTACGAGGGGCGTGAATATGGCTAGGGTATTAATTCTAGTCGATTCGACGCCGACTTCACTCCGCGTTTATTTTCGTGTAGGCTTTTGGGTCCGACGCGATACTGAGATATCGACTGAGGCTTATGGATACTGAGCATACAGAACAGGCGGAGCGACGCGAATTCGGTCGCGTGAGGTTTGGACTCAATGGGGCGTTTCGCAATCGACGCATGTTCACTTTAGTTGAATCAGAATGTCGAGTGGTAGATTTGTCGTTCGGCGGTGCGAAAGTAGCCATACCGACGATAAACGACACTGGCGGCGACACTGTCGAGATTTCAATACCGCTGGAGAACGAATCAAGTATGTCGTTACCCGGTGAAGTCGTTCGTTCTCAAACATCGATAGAAGATCAGGTTGTCGGGGTCCGATTCAAAGGAATTTCTGTCGCCGAGCAGGTCGAGTTGCATCGAGTGCTGCGGCGCCTCGCAATGCACGATATTGAATTTGATTATTCCACTCCTTTAACACCATTTAAGAAACGCAATCGATAGGAAGAATAAACTCCTGGTACCCGGTTGGTGGATCGGCGAATAGCGTTCACTGACCGTTTATGCTTAGAGCCCGTCCAGCGCTTGCCTTAAGTCAGCAATCAAATCGTCCGCCGATTCGAGGCCGGCCGACAGTCGCACCAGGCCATCGGTAATGCCCGCCGCCATACGTTCTTCACGCGGCATATCGGCATGGGTCATAGTGACGGAGTGGGTCACCAATGACTCTACGGAACCGAGATTTTCAGCCAGACTCCAAAGCTCCAACGTGTCCATGAGTTTTTTGCCGGACTCGACGCCGCCTTTGACCTCAAACCAAAGCATCGAACCGTGTCCGCTGGCTTGCGTGTCCGCGAGCTCTTTTTGAGGAAACGAGTCCAGGCCGGGGTAGGCGACCCGCTCTACCATCGGATGGGTCTCGAGGAATTCAGCAATACTCAATGCATTGACCGATTGCGCTTCGAGTCGAGTGCTCATGGTTTTACAGCCCTGCAGGGTATAGAAGGCAACTTGGGGTGACATATTGGAACCTAAGCAGTTGCGTACGAATTTAATATCTTCCAGCATCTGTTCGCTTTTCGCGGTTATGGATCCGCCGACACTGACATTGTGGCCTTCCATAAACTTAGTGGTGCTATGCAACGAAACATCGGCGCCTAATTCCAACGGGCGTTGGAAGTAGGGTGTTAAAAATGTATTGTCGACAACATGTGGAATCCCCTTGGCCAGGGCGATGTCTGATACTGCGGCGATATCGGTCAGTTTCAGCGTCGGATTGGCCGGGGTTTCGGTAAAAATTAATTTGGTATTGTCTTTAATTGCCTGCCGGACATTTTCGGCATCAGCGGTGTCGACAAAACTGTATTCAATGCCGAAGCGTGTCAATACTCTCGTGGAAAGTCGGTGCGTGCCGCCATACACAACGTCGGAAAGTATCGCGTGGTCACCCGCATTCAGTAACGCCATCATGGTCGCACTGGTAGCCGCCATGCCGGTTCCAAAGCAGGCAGTGCCAGCGCCGCCTTCCAGCGCAGTAATTCGATCCTCCAGAGCGGTGACCGTAGGATTACCGGATCGGCTATAGGAATAACCTTTCTCCATGTATTTATCGACCGACTCCTGAACATAGGTTGTCGACTGGTAAATCGGCGTAAGAATGGCCCCGGTGACCGGGTCGGGTCGAACCCCGGCGTGGACTTCTCGGGTTTTAAAGTCAAGTTGTCGGTTAGATCTCATGGGTCATTGACGGGTCAAATGCTGTGAACGGAAGGCGCAGGATTCTAGCACCGCGATCAGACTGGAGAAAGCAAGCAATGTTGGATCGCCTGTAGTCCCATCGAGGTTAAAGCTCAATAGTTATCGCGCTGCCCTGTGCCTCCGCTGCGCGAAGCGCGGCGGAAGCGGCCGCAAGATCCTGCAGTCCGACGCCAGTACCATCGAATACGGTGACCTCATCATTCGAGGCGCGTCCCAAATGTTTACCGTTGATGACATCTCCCAAGGGGGTTATGGCGTCTTTCGACATCAAGCCCGATGCGATCGCATGTTGGGCTTCACCGATACTAACCGACTGTGCGATCTCATCGGTAAACAGCGTGGCCCTGGCGACCAGCGCAGGGTCCACTTCCTGTTTGCCCTTGGTATCGGTCCCCATGCATGCAATATGGGTTCCCGGCTTGATCCATTCATTTAGCAACAACGGCTCGTGCGCCGATGTTATCGTTATAATCACATCGGCTGCGGCACATAGTTGTTCGCGATCTACGGCTTCAAACGGTAGACCGATTTCACTCGCAATTCGAGCGAGCGCTTCCAGTTTTTCGACGTGGAGATTCCAAGCAACGACCCGTTCAAATTTCCGCTGTTCTACGGCGGCACGCAGTTGGAAGCTGGCCTGGTGACCGGCCCCGACGATTCCAAGCACTTTCGAATCACGGCGTGCGAGGTGTGCGATTGAGACCGCACTGGCGGCAGCCGTGCGCACTGCGGTCAGATAGTTGCCGCCAACGAGGGCTTTAAACCTGCCGCTATCAGGATCGAACAAGAATACCGTGGACTGGTGGTTGGTCAGACCTTTCGACGTGTTGTTCGGCCAATAGCCGCCCGATTTCAGGCCAAGTGTTAACCCGGCCCGGTCGAATCCCGATTTGAAACCGTACAGCGCTTGTTCATAGCCGATGGCCTCGCGGATGACCGGGAAGTTGTACGCGTCACCCCGCGCCATCGATGCGAACACCGCCTCGACAGCATTGAACGCATCATCTCGTCCAAACACGCTTCGGCACACTTCTTCGGAAACAATGATCACGATAATAAGATCCTCAGAAGGCCATGCCACGTGCCGTGATCGGCCACAAGCATTCAACTTTGCCGTTCCGGACTCCCACATACCAATCATACAAATTGCAAGTTGGGTCACAATGACCTGGAACAAGCTTTAACCTGTCATTCAGTTTGAGTACGTTATCAGGATCCGAAATCACACCGTGCTCATCGGAGCATTTAATGTACTCGATGTCGTTACGGCCATAGATAACCGGAAGCCCTGAATCGACACTTTGTGCTTTCAAGCCGGCGTCGCAGATCGCTTTATCCACTTTGGTTTTGGACATCACCGATGTCCAGATGAAAAGGCTGTTCTCGAACTCCGAGATAAAATTACCACGGTCGTCTCGGACTCGTTGATAATCTGCATCCATAAAAATATAGGAGCCGCACTGCATCTCGTTATAGACGCCAGAGTTACCTTCGAAATAATAGCTGCCGGTGCCGGCTCCACCGACGATATCGCACTTAAGTCGCTGCGCCTTGAGCATGTCAACAGTGTCTGCAACTTGCTGAATCGCCACGTCGATTTTCTGTTTTCGTTCATTGAAGTCATGCACATGTTGCGCCGCGCCTTGGTAGGCCTGAATCCCGGAAAATACCAATCCGTCACTCGCACCGATTCTTGTCGCGATTTCGACAGCGGGTTCGCCCCATCGAACACCGCAACGACCCGCGCCACAATCGATCTCAACTAGGCATTCAATAGTAACGCCATGACGGGTTGCGGCCGCGGACAGGTTGTCGACATTGCCGAGATCGTCGACACAAACAAGGACGCGTGCCCGTTTGGCTAATTCTGCTAACCGATCGATTTTCTTTGTGTCAACTACTTGATTGGATACGAGCACGTCTGTGATACCGCCCTCGACGAGTGCTTCTGCTTCGGAAACCTTTTGGCAGCATATGCCGCAGGCCCCGCCATGTTCAATTTGATGCAAAGCGATATCGGCTGATTTATGGGTTTTGGCGTGGGCGCGATGACGCATGCCCATTTTGGCAATTAAGTCGCGCATACTCGCAACGTTCTTATCAAGCGCATCCAGATCGATAATAAGTGCAGGAGTCGAAACGTCATCAAGCGACATCCCAACTTCGGCAGGTACGTTTAGTCCCACGACACGGGGCTGGGTTTTGTTAATCGCGTTCATGAATTCTCTCGGCGACTTAATTGTTGATCCAGGGTAGGTTTTTAAGGTCTACGTTGCCACCCGTCACAATGACTCCAACGCGCTTTCCGGCGAATAGCTCTTGGTTCTTCATGATTGTTGCCAATGCAACGCTCGAGCTTGGCTCAATAACAATTTTCATTCGTTGCCACGTCAGATACATCGCATCAATGATCTCTTGCTCGGTTACTAATAGAACGTCCGCCACGTAGCGCGAAACAAAATGCCAGGTAAGGGGGCGCAAGCTGACTTTCAGGCCGTCTGCGACCGTTTGCGGCGCATCGTCTTCGATGATGGTCCCGGCCCGAAAGGATCGATAGGCATCGTCCGCATTCTTCGGTTCGGCGGCATATATCTTGGTATCAGGGGAAATATTCGACATCGTCAGGCAAGTCCCCGAGATCATGCCGCCACCGCCGATGGGCGCGACGACGGTGTCCAATGCGCCGATCTCTTCATGTAATTCGAGCGAACACGTGGCTTGGCCAGCAATAACGCGGTGATCGTTGTACGGGTGAACGAAATCGGCTCCGGTACGGGAAACCAGTTCCTTTAGCATCGCTTCGCGCTGTGCCATTGAGGGGCCGCATTCCGAGATCTCGCCGTCATAACTGCGTACAGCCGCTTTCTTCGCATCCGGTGCGGTGTGGGGCATCACCACCCATGCCTTGATACCGCGCCGGCCCGCGGCATAACTTAACGATAGCGCGTGGTTGCCGGAGGAATGAGTCGCAACCCCGTTGCCCGCCTGCTCTGCACTTAATCCAAACACAGCATTGCATGCGCCACGAACTTTGAATGCGCCTGCCTTCTGGAAATTTTCGCACTTAAAGAATAATTCGGCGCCCGTGAGCTCATTTAAATATTCGGAGGTCAGAACCGGCGTCTGATGGATGTACGGCCTTATCCGCTCGCGCGCAGCCAAAACATCATCGTAAGTAGGGATGTACATTTTATAATTAGGGAAATATGGTGGAGGCGGCGGGAATCGAACCCGCGTCCGTAAGCCCTCCGCGCACCGGATCTACATGCTTAGTCGGTCATTGATTTGACCGCTTGGTGCCCGACAGACAGGGGCCAAGCGGCGAGCCCATCTAAGTTTAACGACCGAGCCGATGAGCATACCCAATCGCGATCCTGCGTAATTTGACCCCTCAGATTCCCAAGCCGCAGGTAACCCGGGCAGAGAGGCTAGCGGGGATTAAGCCGCTAGAGCGTAGTTGTCTTCGTTGGCAACTATAAAGTTGCAGCTGGATTTACGAGGAACTCTGCACCTCGGCATGCACCGATGGTTTCGCGACCCACGTCGAAGCCAGTCGCCCCCATGGTTCGTACCACCGATAATGTTGAAACCAGCTCTAGTATAGGGGTTTACTTGGGGTCATGGCGAGCCGAAATCAATTGCGGCTAGCGCCGTTTGGCAGCTCAGCGCGTGGTTTTCAGCAGCCGCTGCTTATCCCGGTTCCATTCGCGCTCTTTGATGGTCGCGCGCTTGTCGTGCTGTTTCTTGCCCTTAGCGAGCGCGAGGCGTAGTTTGGCGCGGCCGCGGCTCCAATACAGGCTCACGGGCACGAGCGCATAGCCCTGGCGTTCGACGGCGCCGATCAAGCGGTCGATCTCGGTGCGATGCATGAGCAACTTGCGGTTGCGAATCGGGTCGGGATTTACGTGGCTGGATGCGGATAGCAGTGGCGAGATGTGCGCACCGAACAAAAACAGTTCCCCTTGGCGTACGATCACGTAGCTCTCCTTGAGATTGCCACGGCCGGCCCGCAGGCTCTTCACCTCCCAGCCTTCGAGCTCGAGGCCAGCTTCGAATTGCTCTTCGAGGAAGTAATCGTGTCGAGCCTTGCGATTTTCCGCGATGCTTGCAGGCGATTTCGTTTTGACCATGAGTTTGGGGGCTAGGGTAACAAGGCTATTGAATGCGACAATCGCACTTTACCGACTCGTACTTGCCGATGACGTCGGCCAATTATAGCGGATCGAACGTTACCGACGCCGGGTACGGCATCGATAGTTTAGCCAAGCAGCGGTTTTCGGCTTTACCTCTAACCGCCCTCGTCAACTAAGCATTGCGGCGGGTTGCACAGGGCCGTCACCATACCGCAGAATCAACGACTGTCGATTGCCATCGGTCGACGCGCAAAAGATAAGTCCCGGAATGCATCGGGCGTAGATCGGGGGTCGTATGCGGAAAATGTGTTGCCGCGAATCGCTGTCAATTACTGAACCCATTACGGTATTATTTTGAAAAAACATCAACGGTCCGCCATCGTTCCCTTTACGGCTGGCCAAATGTATGCACTGGTCGCGGACGTCCCCGCCTATGGGGAGTTCTTGCCGTGGTGTGGTGGGGCGCGCGTCGACGAACGGCGCTCGAATGATTTGCTCGCCACCATCGATATCGCGTTTAAGGGGATTCATAAATCGTTTACCACCCGCAATCAGTTCGTTGAGAACGAGTGGATGGATATGCGTCTCGTGAGTGGGCCGTTCAGCCATCTGCACGGAAAATGGACGTTTACGGAATTGGGCGATTCCGGGTCCAAAATCGCGCTCGACATTGAATTCGATTTTTCAAATAGGGTATTGGGCGCAGTAGTTGGGCCGATATTCGGTTTTATCAGCGACGGCATGGTGGATGCATTTATGCGGCGCGCTGAGAGTGTCTATGGTTGAACCGGCCGATATCGCGGTTACCGTCGTGTATCCGGCGAGCGTGACACAGCAGTGGGTATTCGACGTCACGCTCTCGGACGGGTCGACCTTGCGCGACGCGATTACGGCTTGCGGAATTCTGGAGCGGTGCTCTGACCTCGATGTCGCTACGATGACGGTGGGAATTTACGGCCAAATCGCAGGCATGGATCAGCCGTTGGTCGCCGGAGATCGCGTCGAGATCTACCGGCCATTAACGATGGCACCGACGGCAGCACGCCGGCAACGTGCCAAACGGGGCAAAGGCGACCCCGAGGTGTCGAAGTAGGGCGGGCCGGATCGTCCGCTTATTCTTTGTCCGGATTGCGACGAATCCGCGACCAGGTGCGTCTAAACAGACCGGGGCCGTCGTCGCCGCTTGCGGAATCCGTTTCAAGTGCCGGAGGCGGCTGGATTTTCGCAGCGGAAACGGTCTGTAGTTCAACCTCGCCTTCGACTCTCAGCATTTTGTCATCCTCAAATACAACAGTAACGAGCCCCTGTTCGCGGTTCTTGGAGCGACCAGCTTTGAATGCGTAGAAATAATCCCAGCGGTCGCTATGAAACGGATCGGCCACCAGCGGGGTGCCGAGGATGTACTGAACTTCGCGTCGTGTCATGCCGGGTTGGACTTGTTCGACGAGTTCTTGGGTAATGTCGTTGCCTTGTTGGATGTCGAGCTTGTAGGTCCGGATGCATCCCGACATCGCGGCTGCTGCGACCAGAAATAGAATCGCAATTTGAAGCGAATGTTTTGGCATTGTATCTAGTCCGGTTAAGTTTCCGCCGGGATCTTGTGCAGCTTAAGCAACACGGCGACCTCGTCACAGTGGTTGAACTTATAACATTTTACACATACACCCCAGACTTTTTCCGGTAGGGTGTTTTTGGGTACCGTATCGAAGTCGAGTTTGTGAAAGAACTCAGGTACATAGGTTAACGCCATGAGCCGCCCAAGGCCAAGCGCGTGTGCCTCGTCGACGATGCGCCATATGAGTAGTTTTCCAAGCCCTAAGCCGTTGTAGCCTTCGGCGACCACGAGGCTGCGAATTTCGCCCAGATCTTCGGTGAAAATCTCGAGCGCGCCACAGGCGACCGGAGTCGCATCGGTTTCGACCACGAAGAAATCGCGCAGGTGGCGGTACAACTCGCTCATTGTGCGCGGCAGAAGATTGCCGCGCTGCGCGTAGACGTCAAGCAAATCGTACAGATAGGGCACGTCCGCGATCGTGGCGGGGCGCACTATATAGGACGCGGCGTCGGTTTTTACAGCCGCCCTCATCCGCTGGCGCGCTCCAGCAACTGCTCCGCGTGAGCGATGGATCGATCGGTAATCTCAATGCCTCCGAGCATGCGCGCGATCTCCTCGATGCGTTCGCTTGACGATAGGTTGTGCACAGTTATATTGGGCATTTTGCCGGGTTGTTTCTGAATTTGAAACTGGTTGTGGGCTTGTGCGGCGACCTGCGGTAAGTGCGTGACGCAGAGAATTTGCCGATCGCGTCCCAATTCCCGGAGTCGCTTGCCGACGATCTCCGCTACCCGGCCGCCGATGCCAACATCCACTTCGTCGAAAACAAGGCACGGAATACGTGCGATCGCGGCCGTCGCGACCTGGATTGCGAGGCTGATGCGCGACAGTTCTCCGCCCGATGCGACTTTGCTTAACGGTTGCAGTGGTTGCCCGGGGTTCGCAGTCACAATAAATTGTACTTCGTCGAAACCGTAGCGGGTGGGAGTATCGCGGCGCTGGTTGTCGATTGCAACGCGAAACTCGCCGGCCGGCATCGCGAGTTCCTCCATATGTGAGGTAACCTTGGCCGACAATTCCGCACCGGCCGCGGCACGCGCTTTGCTAAGACCCTCCGCGAGTTTTTCGTAGTCGATGCGCAGTGCGTTGAGTTCTTGTTCGGTCTGCGCGATATGGTTATCGACGTTTTCGAGTTCTGCCAATGAGGATTGTAGCGTGTCCAACGTTGCCGGCAGCTGATCGGGATCCACCCTGTGCTTGCGGGCCAGATCGTGCCAAGACTGCACGCGGCGTTCCAACCAGTCCCGGCGTTCCGGGTCGGTCTCTTCGCTAGAGGCTTGTTCGCGCAGCGCGAGTGCGGCTTCGGTCACATGCAGTTGCGCTTGCTCCAATAATTCTGTGACGGCACCGAGCCGGTGATCGAACTGAGTCAATGTGTCGAGCCGTGCGGTCACCGCACCGAGCGCAGTGCTGATCGCGCCCTGATCGTCGTCGTAGAGTTGGTCAAGGCTGTGACGTATGCCGTCGGTAAGATCTGTGCTGTGAGCCACGCGCCGCAGTTCATCGCTGAGTCGTCGGTATTCGTCGTCCTGCATAGCCAGCGCATCGAGCTCGGCGATATGGTGCCGCAACAACTCCGCGTCACCGCCGCCCTGGCCGGCTCGGCTGCGCAATGCAGCGAGACGGTCGGCGTGTTGTTTCCAGTCGAGAAAACATGTCAGCAATTGTTCGCATTGACCGGATAAACCGGCGTATTCATCGACGATACGGCGCTGCGCATCGCGTTGCAGCAACGATTGGTGCTCGTGCTGTCCGTGGATATCCACCAGCAGATCGCCGAGCGCCCGCAGTTGGCTGGCCGGGACGGGCCGCCCATTGATGGAAGCCTTCGAGGGTTTGTCGGTCCATATAATGCGTTTCAACACACAGCTCCCGGCGTCATTGAGCTCGTTTGTCTCCAGCCAGGCCGCGGCCTCGTCGCCGGCAGTGATGGTAAACGTCGCGATGATTTCCGCGCGTTCACAACCGTGGCGTACCGTCCCCGATTCCGTACGGCCACCCAGGGCCAGTCCGAGCGCATCGACCAGGATGGATTTGCCCGCCCCGGTTTCCCCGGTCAAAACCGAGAATCGATCGCCAAAATTAAGTTCCAATTGCCGGACGATCGCAAAATCGCGAATGTACAGATCGGTAATCACTACGTGAGTGTCTTCGTTGTGGTGCCGCACTATGGGCGCTGTTGGTCTTGAATCGGAGATGCGCCGAGGCCATACATAGCATAGGTTTGTCGGTAATTGGGGCCGGTCGCGGCGGGTTCTGATTGACAGCTCCATCTTAGCACTCTGATAATACGAGTGCTAAGGAACCATTTACATCAATTCGACGATTTATGCCCCTAAACGAGCGCGCTGAGCTTTTGCTCAAGTTACTAATTCATCGCTATATCAGCGATGGGCACCCGGTGGGTTCGCGCACGCTCGCGCGCGAGACCGGCCTCGATATCAGTCCGGCCACGGTGCGCAACGTGATGGCCGATCTGGAGGATATGGGGTTGATCGAGTCGCCCCACACCTCGTCCGGCCGCGTACCGACCGCACAGGGTTACCGGGTATTTATCGATACCTTATTGAAGGTGCGGCCGTTGACCAATGATGCGATCGCAGAAATCGAGGACCGACTGTATTCGGATCAGGACCCGCAGCGGATTCTATCGACGGCGACGGATATCTTGTCGCGAATCACTAAGTTTGCAGGTGTAATACTGCTGCCGCGTCACCAGCACACCGGATTTAAGCAGTTGGAATTTCTGCGCTTATCGGCACGACGCGTATTGGTGATTCTGGTTACCAGCGACGGCGGTGTGCAAAATCGTGTGCTTGCGACCGATCGCGAATACACTGAGAGCGAACTCATCGAGGCATCGAATTACTTCAATAGCACGTATCATGGCCAATCGCTCGAGCAAGTGCGTCATATATTGTTGAACGATATGCAGCATGACAGTGACGAAATGAATCGCGTAATGAAAACCGCAGTGCAAGTGGCGCAGAAGATGTTCGACGCCGACCGTGTCGAGGAGTCCGACGTGCTGCTGAGTGGCGAGGAGAATCTGCTTACGGTTCCGGAATTCAGCCAGCTCGGTAAGCTACGGGAGTTATTCGATACCTTTAAGACCAAACAAGACTTGCTCGAGTTGCTCGCCAAAAGTATGGCAGCCACCGGCATCAGCATATTTATCGGTGATGAGTCGGGCTACCATGCACTTAATGAATGCAGTGTCGTCGCCGCACCGTATGAGGTGGACGGCCGCAGCATCGGAACCCTCGGCGTGATCGGTCCGACGCGGATGGATTACGCCGATGTGATCCCCATCGTGGATGTGACGGCCCGTTTATTGGGTAGCGCGCTCGGGACGCTCGACAGCGACGATATCGCTGGTGAATCGGTGTCCTAGCCTGTTGTCCCTGCAACGGTAGTGTTTGTATACGGGCCAATAGCATCGCTTTGGTGTTGCGGCTTGAAACCTCATTCCCGCACCCCCATCTGCCGATATAAACCCGTATTTCAGCGAGAAAGAATCCCATAATGTCAAATGAAAACAATGCTAAAGAAACGAAAGTTTCAGATGTAGATGAAGTCGCGAACGCGACCGTGCAGGGCGATAGCGGAGAATCTCCCACGGCGGCCGCCGAAGAGGACGCGAGCGCGGCGGATGCTGAGGTCTCGATCGAGACCTTAATGGCTGAGCTCGAATACAGTCGAGCACTGGCCGAAGAGCACAAAGATCAGTACCTGCGCGCGAAGGCGGAAAGCGAGAATACCCGGCGCCGCGCGATAACGGACGTGGGTAATGCGCGCAAATTTGCTATTGAAGGATTTGCCATGGAAATGCTGGCGGTAAGGGACAGTTTGGATTTGGCGCGCAGTATCGACCTTGGCGAGGAACACGCACCGCTGGTGAAAAAGATGCTGGAAGGTCTGGACCTGACTGCGAAGCAGATCGACAGTGCGTTCGAGAAGTTTGGATTGCTGGAGGTGGCCCCCGAACCAGGGGATAAGTTCGATCCGAAGCAACACCAGGCAATGACGGCCCAAGAAACCACGGAAATCGAGCCGAATCATATAATCACCGTAATCCAGACGGGATATATGCTGAATGATCGGCTATTGCGGCCGGCCATGGTGATCGTTTCCAAAGTGGTGCCCGATGCCGACACGGCCGCTTGAATTCTGGCCCGCCATACCCCACTAAGAAACATACCAAATTCTACAATTAAGCTCGTATTGAGGACTTAAGAATGGCAAAGATTATCGGTATCGATTTAGGCACCACGAACTCGTGTGTGGCGGTCATGGAAGCGGGGAAAGCTAAGGTGATCGAAAACAGCGAAGGCGATCGCACCACACCATCGGTGGTTGCGTTTACCGACGACGGTGAGGTGCTGGTGGGCCAGTCCGCGAAGCGGCAGTCCGTCACCAATCCGCACAACACGTTGTACGCGGTAAAGCGGCTGGTGGGCCGAAAATTCGACGATGAGCTGGTGCAGCGCGATATCGACCTGATGCCCTACAAGATCGTCAAAGCCAAGAATGGCGACGCCTGGATCGAAGTCGGCGGCAAGCAAATGGCGACACCGGAAATTTCAGCGCGAATCCTGCAGAAAATGAAGCAGACCGCGGAAGACTATCTCGGTGAAACCGTGACCGAGGCCGTGATTACGGTGCCTGCGTATTTCAACGACTCGCAGCGCCAAGCCACGAAGGACGCCGGACGCATCGCCGGGCTCGATGTCAAACGAATTATCAACGAACCGACCGCGGCCGCGTTGGCCTACGGACTCGATAAAAAGCACGGAGATAAGAAGATCGCCGTCTACGATTTAGGCGGTGGCACCTTCGATATCTCCATTATCGAGATCGCCGAAATCGACGGCGAACACCAGTTCGAGGTGTTATCGACCAATGGCGATACGTTCCTCGGCGGTGAGGATTTTGACCGTCGCCTTATCGATTATCTGGCCGATGAATTCAAGAAGGATCAGGGTATGGATCTGCGCGGTGATCCGCTGGCTATGCAGCGTCTCAAGGAATCTGCCGAAAAAGCCAAAATTGAGCTGTCTTCGAGTTCACAGACCGAGGTCAATTTGCCCTATATCACTGCCGACGCGTCGGGCCCCAAGCACCTGCATATGAAGTTGTCGCGCGCCAAGCTCGAATCGCTGGTAGACGAATTAATCCAGCGCACGATCGGACCCTGCAAGACCGCGCTGGCGGACGCAGGACTCAAGGGCAGCGACGTTAACGACGTGTTACTGGTAGGCGGACAGACCCGGATGCCGAAAGTGCAGGAAGTCGTCAAAAACTTTTTCGGCAAAGATCCTCGCAAGGACGTGAACCCCGATGAAGCGGTGGCCGTCGGCGCTGCGATTCAAGGTGGAGTGTTGGGCGGCGACGTAAAAGACGTGTTGCTGCTGGACGTGACCCCGTTGTCGCTGGGCATCGAGACGCTGGGTGGCGTCATGACCAAGCTCATCGACAAGAACACGACGATTCCGACGAAAGCGAATCAGGTATTCTCGACGGCCGACGACAACCAAACGGCAGTCACCGTACACGTGCTGCAAGGCGAGCGGGAAATGGCCTCCGGCAATAAGTCGCTGGGACGGTTTGATCTTTCGGATATTCCACCCGCGCGACGAGGCGTGCCACAAATCGATGTGATTTTCGACATCGACGCGAACGGCATAATGCACGTGTCGGCGAAAGACAAAGCCACCGGTAAAGAGAACAAGATCGTCATCAAATCGAGTTCCGGATTGAGCGATGAAGAGATCAATCGTATGGTCCAAGACGCCGAAGAACATGCCGACGACGACCGTAAGTTGCGTGAGTTGGTGGATGCGCGTAATCAGGCGGAAGGTATGGTCCATGCCGTGCAACGTTCGATGGCAGAACTCGGCGATAAGGTCGATAGTGCTGAAAAGGAAAAGATTGAGGCGGCAATTGTGGACCTCGAAGGCGTAGTCAAAGGTGACGATCTGGAAGCAATAACCGCAAAGACCCAGGTGTTGGCAGAGGCCAGCGGCAAGCTCGCGGAACAGATGTATCAAACCCAAGCCGATGCGGCCGGCGAGGCGCCGGGTCCGGAGGCCGCGACGAGTGACGCGGGGGATGACAATGTGGTCGACGCCGAGTTCGAAGAAGTCCAAGATAAGCAAGATAAGAAGGACAGCTAGCGGGCGGCCGTGGACGACCGCGGCCCGGGACAAAAAGTCCGACGGTAACGTCGGTGCGATGAACAGGCGTGGTAAAGGCCACGCCTGTTTTGCTATGAATAGAGTTTGCAAACCGACTCGGTGTTGCGGTCAACGAGAACTGTCGGAATGGCCATCGCGGACTTGGTGTCGCTGACACGCTACAGGTAGAAGTATGGCAAAACGGGATTACTACGAAGTTCTAGGCGTTCAACACAATGCCTCGGACGGAGAACTGAAAAAGGCTTATCGCCGTTTGGCGATGAAGTACCATCCCGACCGTAATCCTGGTAATGCCGAGGCGGAGCAATTCAAGGAAGCGAAGGAGGCCTATGAAGTTCTGAGCGACTCCCAAAAACGCGCGGCCTACGACCAGTTCGGGCACGCCGGTGTGGACCCCTCGATAGGCGGTGGTCATCCGGGTGGTGCCGGATTCGGCGATATCTTCGGCGATATCTTCGGCGATATCTTTGGCGGCGGTGGCGGCCGACGCGGCGGGCGCCCGGCCCGTGGCCCGGATTTGCAATACAACCTTGAGTTGAACCTCGAAGACGCGGTGCGCGGCACCGAGGCCCGAATTCGCGTGCCCACCATGATCGGCTGCGAGAAGTGTAACGGATCGGGCGCTAAACCCGGCACCTCGCCGACAACCTGCCAGACCTGTAACGGTCAAGGTCAGGTACGAATACAACAAGGTTTCTTTTCAATTCAGCAGACCTGCCCGCATTGCCGTGGCAAAGGGCAAGTCATTGCCGAATCCTGCATCACCTGTAACGGCCAAGGGCGGGTGCGGCATACCAAGACGCTGTCCGTAAAAGTGCCGGCCGGTGTCGATGTCGGCGATCAAATTCGGTTGGCAGGAGAAGGCGAAGCAGGCGGTGGCGGTATTCCACCGGGCGATTTATATGTGCAGGTCGCTATTAAACCGCATCCGATCTTCGTTCGTGATGGCGACGATCTGCACTGTGAAATGCCACTGTCGTTCGCGACCGCCGTGGTGGGTGGTGAGTTGGAAGTGCCGACACTCGATGGTCGCGCCAACTTGAAGATTCCTCCGGAAACGCAGACTGAACGAGTATTTAGATTGCGCGGCAAGGGAGTGCAAAACGTGCGCAGCCGCCGGGTCGGCGACTTGTATTGTAAAGTCAGTATCGAAACTCCGGTAAGATTGACCAAGCGCCAACGTGAATTGTTAATGGAATTCGATAGCTTGACGCGTGAAGGCGGTGGGCGGCACCGCCCTAAAGAAGATTCCTGGACCGACAAGATTCGCACCTTCTTTGACGATCTGGTGACTTAGTAGACTCGATACGTTGTGTGCCGCGTCACAAAATAAATTAGCCATGAATTCTGAAGAGTCGCACCGTGCGTGTTATTGATACGCCTCTAGACGGGGTCAAGTTGATCGAAGCCGATGTGTTCGGCGATGACCGCGGGTTTTTTATGGAAACCTTCAACGCCGGTGACTTCGAAAAATCCGGCCTGCCGACGACCTTTGTGCAGGACAACCATTCCCGGTCGGCCGGTGGCGTATTGCGCGGATTGCACTATCAGTATCCGACCTGGCAAGGCAAGCTCGTGCGCGTCGTCGAGGGGGAAATATTCGATGTGGCGGTGGACATCCGACTGAAATCGGCGAGCTTCGGCCAATGGCACGGGGTTCACTTATCGGCCGCCAATAGACATCAGCTCTATATCCCGGAAGGGTTTGCCCACGGCTTTTGCGTACTCAGTGGCAGCGCCGATGTGGTGTACAAATGTACCGCATTGTATGTCCCGTCTGAGGATCGTTGTATTAGCTGGAATGATCCCGATATCGGCATCGACTGGCCCCTGTCTGAGCCGCTGGTATCGGCCAAGGACAGCAATGGCGGCCGGTTGGGCGATCTAGACGCATAGGTTTTGGAAAAAATTGCCGATGCGATATCTTGTATTTGGCAAAAACGGCCAGGTCGGTTCACGATTGACCCGATTACTCGGCACCAGCAGCGAGTTGACCGCGTGCGGGCGCGACGATGTGAACTTATGCGACGCGCCAGGATTGCGCGCATTGATCGACTCGGTTCGACCCGAGGTCATTATTAATGCGGCAGCCTATACGGCCGTCGATCAAGCTGAACAGGAACCAGAACTCGCCGCCGCCGTGAATGCTGAGGCACC
>JAOTWM010000351.1 GCA_029862885.1 Gammaproteobacteria bacterium | reverse complement strand
CCTTTTTTGAAGGAACGTTCTCATCAAAGAGGCGGGACCTTGAGCGGCGGCCAGCAGGAAATGCTTGCGATTGCGCGTGCCTTGATCAATCAGCCCAAACTGCTGCTGCTGGATGAGCCAAGCGACGGCGTTCAGCCCAGTATTATTGAAGAGATCGGACAGTTTCTGATGCAGCTGAAGGATGCTGGCGGTATTTCCATCCTGCTGGTCGAGCAGAATTTTGACCTGCTGCAAACCGTGTCTGATCGCGCATACGCCATGGAAAAAGGCGGGGTGGCCGATCAATTGAGTGTTGACGACATCAACAATGACGAAATTCTCGCGACACATATCGCTGTGTAAGCGTGGTGTTGCAATCAGTTCAATGACCTAGATACAAGGGGCAGCTCCTATGGAAATGATCACACGAATTTATCCGAATGACTGGGTAAGCAACTCCATAATGTACGAACGCGGCGAAGGCAAAGGATCGAGCGGTGTGACGCACCATTTAACCGAGGAAGTTCAAGGCACGTATATTTACACGATGGGCCCGTACTCCGATCCAGTGATGACGATAAAGCCGGGCGATCAGGTCGTCGTGGAAACACGGGATGCATTTGAGGGTGCAATCAAGTCCGAGCAGGACAAACCCTCTGAATTGTTGAAAATGCCTTTTTTGAATCCACAGGCCGGACCGATCATGATCGAAGGCGCGGAGCCCGGGGACGCCGTGGCCGTGCATATCGAGTCCATGGTCCCGCGCGGCCCGAAGCCGCAGGGCACATGCTGCATGATCAGGGAATTCGGCGCTCTGACCGGCACTTACTACACGGCGACACTGAATGAGCCATTGCCTGAAATCGTACGTAAAGTCGATATCGACGACGACAAGGTTTACTGGAGTGATCGAGTCACGCTTCCCTACCGGCCCCATATCGGCACGCTGTCGTTATCGCCGGAGATCGATTCCATCAACTCACTAACGCCGGACAACCACGGCGGAAACATGGACCTGCCTGATATGGGCCCGGGAACCATTACCTATCTTCCTGTACGTTCACCCGGCGGTCGTCTATTCATTGGTGATGCGCACGCCTGTCAGGGTGACGGCGAAGTCTGCGGGGTGGCTGTCGAGTTCCCCACGGTTACTACCATCACCGTAGACCTGATCAAGGGTTACACGATCGAATGGCCCCGTCTCGAGGCGGATGATTTCATTATGGGGATCGGAAGTACCAGGCCACTGGAGGATGCGACAAGAATTGCCTATCGTGAACTGATTTACTGGATGGAAAAGGAATACGGATTCGATCGATGGGATGCATACATGATGCTCAGTCAATGCGGCAAAGTTCGTCTTGGAAACTTTGTCGATCCAAAATATACGGTGGGTGCCGCTATCCCGAAAAAATATCTATCCTGAGATTCAGACATCATCGGGGGTAGTCGAATCCCGAGGGAAGGCACCTCGACAAATTGTCATACCGGCGCACGGCGGGCTCGATAGGGTGCTTGATCTACTGGATTCAGTGAACCGTCACTGGGTCGCAGTGATCCCGCCGTCGACATACAGCACCTGGCCACTGACGAAGCGCGGCCGGGGAGTAGAAGAACAGCACCGGCCCCATGTCATGGTTGCCCGGTGTTCGGTGGGTGTTTGATCAGGTGATTCATTAGGGCCTTTGAGTTGGCTGCCCTTGCCCCGTTTGCGGCCCCACGGCGATGCGGTAGGTGGGGGCGCCTGCGCATTCGGCAACCGCTCCCTGCGTTGCTTTACCTCCTGATCCATGCAGTCGCCTGCGCTTGCGGCATTGGTGCGTCCATGCACGTCACTGAATGGCCGTGGAAAGGAGCCATCGAATCGTCATCCATGGCATCCGAGGCGAGATAGCTATGCTCGGCATCTCGCTGCAATAATCCTAGGCGCTCCAGAAAGAGGGCAATACGCTGTACGATAATATGGGTGAGTTGCGCGAGTTCGTCATTCGTCGGCGCCTTGACCCAGCTGAACCGTGTGGTTGATCCGGTGTGCTCCACATAGACACCGGCTCAAGAGGTGAATCACCTCGAACCTGGTCATGGTTATACGTAGAACATCGCTCGAGAGCGGCTCGATCAAGAGGACAGAGAAACCGAAATTGAAACCAAGCGACCGCTTAAACCAATTAAGCGACCCTTGAATGCGCTACCAAAATCGCACTCGGCCGACGTCGATATGTATGAACTGATTTTTTGGGTAGTACCCGACACCGCCACGACGCAAGCGCTTCGCCGTGTCACGTAGTGAGGTGAGCGGTAGTCCGGCGACACGTACGTCGACGGCTTGGCCGCGTGTGTGGAAACTGTTTTTGACAACGCCGCGACCACTGTTAAGCAGCATCTCGTTGGTTTTCGGAGAACGGTATCCGGAAATCACCTGATACGCATCTCTAAATCCCAGTTTCGATTGAAGAAGGTGTAATACATCAAACAACCGACTATCCAATCGCTTCACATCGCCGGTCCGGTGATCACGCAGCACATACGCAAGCTCCTCCAAAGCTGAATCTTCGTAATGCCCACGACTCCAGTAGGTGGCGCGCAATCGTTCACCGGTATGAAGATTTTCAAACGCTAGCGTGCGGGGCATCGCTGAATTCGTCGCAGCCGCTACCGGCGCGGCAAATTGCAATCCAAACACCGCAGCAGTGGCTTGGGTCAAAAACAGCCGGCGTGAACTAATTAATGAACGATTCAAACGTGATTCCTCCAAGCTAGTTAATTTTGCTATCCAGAGCTTCGCTTAATCGCAAATCGCGATTGTAGATATCGTCCCGAAAATTGATCGTGCCATCCGGGTCCACCCAGGTCGTCCAGTACAGAATGTGAACCGGAATGGCTTGTTTTAGAATTATAGTTGACTCGGTGCGATCTTGGGTCGCTGTTTGGACTCTGCTCGGTGTCCACTCTAAATTATCGCGCAACAAATACGCGGCCAAATCGAGAGGACGTTCGAGCCGAATGCAACCATGGCTAAAATCCCGTACGGACCGAGCAAAGAGACTATGAGTCGGCGTGTCATGTAGATATACGTTGTAACGATTGGGGAACATAAACTTAACTCGACCGAGTGCGTTACCCGAACCGGGTTCCTGTCGAAACCGATATGGGAATCTGCTGGGAGAAACTTCGGCCCAGTTAACGGTCGATGGATCGACGGCCGATGATGTATCGCCCCATCCGCTAAAGACACGCATATTCTGTGATTCCAAGTACTTTGGATCAGCACGTTGTTTAGGCAGAATCTCTTTGACCGCGATACTGGCGGGCACATTCCAATACGGATTAACCACCAGATAGGTCATTGTCTCGCTGAATATTGGTGTCTTCGTATAACGCTTGCCGACAATGACCCGCATATTGAGTACCGATGCTTCGTTCTCGATAACATCGAGGTAGAACCCTGCGATATTCACAACAAGGTAACGACTCCCCAGTTCCTGGGGTAACCAGCGCCAACGCTCCAGATTCACCACAATTTGACGAATACGATCATCGATCGACGTGTTCAACGCGGTGAAAGTCGCCGGACCCACGATGCCGTCCGCGTCCAGACCGTGCCGAGCTTGGAAGCGCATAACGGCTTGTTGCAGCCCGTCATCAAATTGCGGGCCAAGCTTGTCAGGAGAGATAGCCAAATCGCCGGTTTCAATTAGCCGCTGCGCTAATACAACAACCTGCGGATTGGAGTCTCCATACCGTAGCGTTGAGTCCGACGGCACGTGCATAAAGCCACCGGCGGACTGAATCAATCGGTAACGGGCAAGCGCATCGACCAAACGTCTGTACCCGATGTGCTGGGGGACGAGCATCGCCGCCGTTTCGAAGAAGCTCGTGCCAGCTACTGCTTTTCTCAAGACATCAACGAGGTCACGTTCCCTTGGCGTCGCCTGCCACTGATCGTAAAGTTTCTCGGGTCTCACTCGCCCCCTGAGTAAGTCGCTCGACCACTGCAGGAACCTATCACTTAACAGTAATTCAAGGTTTGCCAGCTGTAATATCGTCAGATTCCGAGATGTCGCGCCATCAACGAGCCCGCTGCTGTCCGGCAGGTAAACTGTGGGATTCAGACCATGGGCGGCTGAATTACGAAGCGCTTCAATAAAATCTACAACGAGGGGTTTGCTACCACTGTTGTCTACCCAGACGGGCACGAACTGTCGTTCTTCATAGAATGTCAGGAGTTCTCCGGGATATGAAGTTCCGACCCCCTTGACGTTATCGACCTGACTGGAAACTGCGGACTCTAGACGTAAACGCAGCGCGTCGCTAATTGTATGATCGGCATACGCCGGCGACCACAGGAAATGAATGAATAGCAATCCGACGAAACAACCGGCGCACCGTCGCGCACGCTCATGCAACAGTCATGACCTCATCGGCGAGCTACTGTAGAACATGTGTCTGCTTTCCCATTGAAAATACTATGAAGAAATATGGCGCAGGTACAAGTCACGCGCATCCCGTGCGAGCACAGACCGGTTTAATACAGCAGCAAGGACGAAGATTCAAGTGCCACGAGCATCGCAACTAACCACGGCGCCGTTCACACCGCCAGTCAGCCCTTGGCAGGGCATTGAATAAGACATTCAAAGATCTCGCTCGCGGTTGATCTCGGCACCATCAATGAGGGTGATCGTAGAGTATTAAGGAGAACAAGAACCCTTTTCTGTGAAGTCGACCTCTATTGAGAAGCCGTTTACAATGCTTTTCGTCCGGGTCACTACGAATGTTGGCCCGATGCTGTCGCGCTGGCTAGGCTGGCAGCGCCAGGGCGAATTCGTTTCAAAGAAGCGGCGGCCAGGTGCGCCGACGCACTCGATAATATTGAAGGAAATGGTCGGGCAATCGTGCCGTATCTACTATTGATAGGCGGATAATCTACGTCCCTTAGAGTATTTTCCGATCTATGGTCTAGACTGGTTAAAGCAGTTGCTCACAACGAGGGCGATTACTTGATGGCCGTTGACTCGATGTGCCTGCATTTGCCGAAGAATGTCCATTGATTGACCCAGCTCATTGCCGGCACGCCCGAGAAACGGGAAATTTTCTGCCAACAGGGTAGAATTAAAGTAGGGACCGCGCAGGTTATTCGCCCGCCGTGGGGGATTCGCGCTCCCAGAGGTTTGGCATGTACGACATCATCGCTCGCGAAGATTTCTCCGAATCCACCTTCCTCATCGAGGTGCGGCACCCACTGCTTGCGAAGGCCGCCAGGCCGGGACAGTTCGTGATTGTCATGTGCCAGGCCGACGGCGAGCGGATCCCGTTGACCATCGCCGACTTCTCGCCCGCTCGGGGCACGATCACCCTAGTGATCCAGGCCGTGGGCAAGACCACCCTGGAGATGCAACAACGCTGCGTCGTGGGCAGCGCTCTGTACGCGCTGGTGGGTCCGATGGGCAAGCCCAGCCCCATTGCTAAGCTCGGCAAGGTCGCCTGTGTCGGCGGTGGGCTCGGCGTCGCGCCCGCCTATCCACAGGCCCGAGCCTTCAAGCAGAACGGGGCCCACGTGATCGGCATTATTGGTTTTCGCAGCAAGGAGTTGATATTCTGGCAGCATAAATTCGAGGAGGTCTGC
>JAOTWM010000026.1 GCA_029862885.1 Gammaproteobacteria bacterium | reverse complement strand
AGCGTCGCGAATACATTGCCCAGCTGGGGCGGCAACGGACCCGCAACAAGCGGACGTTGCGCTAGGCCTCCAATGAAGACACCGGTCTGCTCGATACGCTCGCTGCAAACGATAACTAAAGTACATATACAAAAATAAATAACCCGACCCAGACCGTATCCACGAAATGCCAATACCAAGCCGCGGCTTCGAACGCGAAGTGATACTTGGGTTTGAAATGGCCGCGAATACATCGAAACAAGATTACCGTCAATATGATCGCGCCAATCGTAACGTGGAAGCCATGGAACCCCGTCAACATAAAAAATGTCGCGCCATATACTCCGGTGCCTAACGTAAGACCGAGTTCGCTGTAGGCGTGAATATATTCCATCGCCTGCAGAACCAAAAAGATTGCACCGAGCACAACAGTTATCGCTAACCACAGGACTAGTTTGCCTCGATCGTTATTCTTTAGCGCCCAGTGCGCAATCGTCACGGTGACACTGGATGTCAATAAGATGGCGGTATTGACAAAAGGAATGCCCCAGGCGCCGATTGTCGAAAACTGACCAGCCTGCACCGGCGTATCGGCAGCGATAGCGGTCTCCCCCTCCGGACCCGCAGTCGGCCAACCGCCACCGTAACCGGGCCACAGCAACTCAGTATCCGCGAGCCACGGCACCGCTAGCATGCGGGCGTAAAACAACGCCCCAAAAAACCCAGCGAAAAACATGATCTCCGAAAAAATAAACCAACCCATGCTCAATCGAAACGACATATCGACATGGTCGTTATAATGGCCACTTTCACTTTCGCCGATAACGGTACCGAACCATCCCGCCATCATATAGAGAATGATGGCCACACCGCATAACATGATCCAGGGGCCGGCACCGACATCATTCAATAACATCGCGAAACCGAGCGCCAGCGAAAATAATCCAATCGAACCGATGATCGGCCAAACACTTGGATTAGGAAGATAGTAACTACCCGGTACTCCACTCATGCTCAAAACCTCTCAGATAAAAATCAATGCGCCCGATTCACGTTTATAGCAACTGCACCGGCGCCGGGGATTCGCCGGGAGGATCGACATATTGGCCGGCATCGAAGAATGCGTAGGACAAAGTGATCGTTTTGATCTGCTGCGGCAGCTTCGGATCCACCACGAATCGCAGTACCATCTGTTTGGATTCCCCGCCCGCCAAAGGTTGGCTAGAAAAACAGAAACATTCGGTCTTCTTAAAAAATCGCGCCGCCGCTGACGGCGTGACGCTTGGAATTGCCTGCCCAACGATCACTTCGTCACGCAGATTCCGCGCGAAGTAGGCAACTTCGGTAATCGCACCGGGGTGCACTTTCACGCTTTGCACCATTGGCCGGAACTCCCACGCCAAACCGTTGGCGGTATTACCAGTAAATTCCACGGTAACCCATCGGTCCTCGACGACCACACGGGCTTGCGCCTCGGTGGTGACGCCGGTCTTGCCGCCGATGCCAGTAACTTCACAGAACAGGTCATACAGTGGCACCAACGCGTAGCCAAACCCGAACATCGCGACAACAACGCCCGATAAAAGCATTGCCAACCGTCCAGTCTTCATCGCAAATACTGTACTACTCCGAAAACAACAAAAAAGCCGAGTGCGACCGCCCCCAACAGTAGCGCGAGCTTCAAATTGCTACGCCGTCGATCGCCCCGTGCCGCCATAATATTTATCACCTCGACGCTGTTGCGATCGCTATCTTACCTGCGGCGGGGTCGCGAAAGTGTGGTACGGCGGTGGCGACGGCAACGTCCATTCCAACCCATGAGAACCTTCCCATACTTCGTCCGACGCTTTCTGCCCACCACGAATCGTCTGCACAACAATATAGACGAATAACAACTGCGCTATTCCTAAGCCAAAAGCGCCGATGCTGGACACCACATTAAATTCAGTGAATTGCAGCGCATAATCCGGAATTCGGCGCGGCATGCCGGCGAGCCCCAAAAAGTGCTGCGGGAAAAAGGTTATGTTGAAGAAGATTGCCGTGAGCCAGAAATGAAGTTGTCCGAGCTTCTCGTTATACATGTGCCCGGTCCACTTCGGTAACCAGTAGTAAACAGCGCCCATCATCGCCATGATGGATCCAGAAAACAGCACATAATGGAAATGCGCCACGACAAAATAGGTGTCGTGGTACTGAAAATCCGCCGGTGTGATAGCCAGCATTAACCCTGACAGTCCACCGATCGTAAACAGAAAAACCACTGCTACCGCAAACAACATTGGTGTCTCAAACGTCATCGAGCCCCGCCACATCGTAGATATCCAGTTAAATACTTTGACACCGGTAGGCACTGCAATAAGCATCGTGGAATACATAAAGAACAATTCACCAGTCAACGGCATACCCACTGTGAACATATGGTGAGCCCAAACGATAAACGATAAGAACGCGATTCCCGCGGTCGCAAACACCATAGAATCGTAGCCGAACAATGGCTTACGCGCGAAGGTCGGTATGATCTCTGAAATCACGCCAAACGCGGGCAGAATCAGGATGTAGACCTCGGGGTGACCGAAGAACCAGAACACGTGCTGGAACAACACCGGGTCTCCACCACCCGCCGGATCGAAGAACGCGGTGCCAAAGTGCCGATCCGTCAATAGCATGGTAACCGCGCCTGCCAATACTGGCATCACCGCAATCAACAGAAATGCCGTGATCAGCCAGGTCCATACGAACAACGGCATCTTCATAAGCGTCATACTCGGCGCGCGCATATTGAAGATGGTGACGATGACGTTGATGGCCCCCAACACCGACGAAATACCCATCATATGGATCGCCAAAATTGTCATATCGACGCCCATTCCACCTTGTATCGACAGCGGCGCGTACAGTGTCCAGCCACCCGCAGGCCCGCCACCCTCGACAAGCAGAGTGCCTAGCAACATTGTGAACGCGAACGGCAGGATCCAAAAACTCCAATTGTTCAATCGCGGCAACGCCATGTCCGGCGCACCGATCATCAACGGGATCTGCCAATTTGCGAATCCCACAAATCCCGGCATGACCGCGCCGAAAATCATGATCAGCGCGTGCATTGTTGTCATCATATTGAAGGTCTGCGGATCGATCACCTGCAATCCGGGCTGAAACAATTCGGCACGAATCATCATCGCCATTGCACCGCCAACGAAAAACATTACCAGCGAAAATATCAGGTACATCGTCCCGATATCCTTGTGGTTGGTGGTGGTTACCCAACGCATAAACCCGTAAGGGTGATGATCGTGGTCATCGTGGTGGGCGATATCTGCAGTAGCCATAACTGGACTCCTTAAAAAACCTATTCGGATTCGATCGGGAGCTGAGCGCGTCGCTTTCGCTTAGCGCTTCGCTTTAATCTCGGCGGGCTGTACTGCGTCGCCGGTATTGTTACCAAACGAGTTGCGCTGGTAAGTAATCACCGCCGCCACATCAAGGTCGTTGAGTTGGGTCTTGAAAGCGGCCATAGCCGTACCCGGGCGGCCGTTCATGACTAAGTCAACGTGGGAATCGATGGGCCCGGTCGCAATCGCACTGCCGGCGATGGCGGGAAACGCGCCGGGCACACCTTGGCCTTCCGCACCGTGACAGGCTGCGCACTGGCCATAAACTTCCTTACCGCGAGCCATCAATTCTTCCGACGACCACGTTTTATCGGCGGCCTCATCTGCCACAGCCTGAAGTTGTGTCTGACTTTCGACCCATGCATTAAAATCCTGTTCTGACAATACCTCGGCAACAATGGGCATGTAACCGTGATCCTTGCCGCACAACTCGGCGCACTGCCCACGGTAGGTACCGGGTTCGTCAACATTGACCCACATTTCATTGATGTAACCCGGGATTGCATCCTTTTTGACACCGAATTTCGGGATCCACCATGCATGAATTACGTCATTGGCGGTCAGCAGGATACGCACCTTCCTTCCCTCCGGTAGAACGATCGGGTTGTCCACCTCCAGCAAGTAGTTTTCGCCCTTATCCGCTTTATTTTCAATCTGATCGCGGGCGGTCGACAACGTGCTGAAAAAACTGATGCCTTGCTCGGGATATTCATAACGCCATTTCCACTGATATCCCGTCACCTTAATCGTGAGCGTCGAATCGGTCGTGTCTTCCATCTTAAGCAGCACGTTGGTGGACGGAATCGCCATACCCACGAGTATCAAAAACGGGATAATGGTCCAGACAATTTCAAGCTTGGTGCTGTGGCTGAATTTGGCCGCAACGGCGCCTCGACTCTTGCGGTGACGAAATACCGACCAGAACATTGCGCCCGACACGATAATTAATATTATCAGGCATACCAACATGATCATGTTGTGCAGATCGAGAATATCGGCAGCGACGGGACTCGACGGTGGGGGCAGATTCAGACCCCACTCGGCGTATAGGTTGGGCGCAGCAATAAATGCCGCAGTCCCTGTCAAAAATGAAGTGATTGCGGTAATTCTGAAGACCGGCATTTTCATCATTCCCAACTCGAGAGTATTAGTTTTGTTTACATTCATTCAATCGACAATAGTCGCCCACCACGGAGCTACACCAAACTAGAAACAATGCTTAACTTTGTCGCGCACCTTTGGCGAGATTGTTCCGTCAACCACGTACCGATTTCCATATGCCGCCCGTGCGAACCGATCGTCGATCGAAACGGATGGGTCGCGTAGCGACCACGATTCAGCTTCATCTAAATCCAGTCACGCTGAAAACGTACCTCCGTTGGCGGCGCCCGATGCGTCGAGTCAAATGCACATTGTCTCCACACACTCGCAATTTCTCGTAATCGCCCGAGTGATTACCAACCAGCAGCACGACGGTGCCGCCCACGGTGAGTTCGATCACCGCAAATGGCGCCACCAATCACGCTCCAAGCCACCAAAAAGCCACCGCGATTACTAGCAACACACTGCCTGCCTCGTCCGCAACTGCCACTAATAAGCACGGCGATATCGAGCAATTTGGCCGTATCGTGAGCTCCAGGTCGACGGCACTTGTCGGATCGACCACCGGTGTATTCGTAAATCCATATTATCCGCGGAGCTCCAAACGCCATCCTAGCAGCGGCGGCCGCGCGACGAAAGGACACGCTACTAGGCCCGTAAACCGAGCGCAGCAGCGACATTCGCGGGCGCGACCGTACCACACCGGCGTTTCCAGCTGCAAGCTTACAGCGGTGCCCGACCCCAACGGAAATCCTCGTGTCACGCCCGGCATCGCGGCCGTGGGTCAACCGCGGCGAGCGCCGCCCGACCTGTCAAATCCAACCGTGATCGACCGACCTGACGAGGTCGGCGGCGGCGCCGCCCACGCATGCCCGTATACCACCTCAAACGTTAACGGCCAGCGGCCGTCGGCGCCACAATAATACTCATAGGCCCTGATAAAGCTCGCGAACCGGTTCCGGCCAGTCAACGTGCGTCGCCTTTGCGGAGACACGTTCTGCCAGCCGCAACCCTTCAGCTCGCTTAGTGCGGCGTCGTGGCTCGGGTATGTCACGACCACCCGTTCCATATCCATCACCGGCTCGGCGAACCCGCTGTCGATCAGTGCATCGCCGATAATATGCATGTCCAGAAACGGATGGATATGAGGCATTGAATCCACGGTCTGCCAGGCGGCGCGTAATTCCTGCAATGTATCCGGGCCCAGGCTGGTAAACATCAGCAACCCATCCGGTGCGAGCACCCGACGTAGCTCAGGAAATACCCGCCGGCAATCACTCCACACCAACGCCAAATTGGATACCGCGAGCTGCACCGTGTCATCGGCCATCGGCAAGCGCTCCGCCGCCGCCACCAGATAGCGTTGCCGGCCGCGCCATCGCAGCCGCCGAATCGACGCCGATAATTCGCGCCCGGCGGTAACGTGCTTCGAGAAGCCGCGCGCAATGGCCGGTGCCGGTTCCAATATCGATCACCGTGTCGGGCTGTAGCCGCACAACGTCGAGGCGTGCAACGAGTTCGGAACCGATGCGACGCGCGAGATGGGCCGACGCGTCGTAACCGCTAGCTGCGCGGGAAAATGCGCGACGGATGTGACGTGCATTCGCGCGTCGATCGTCCACCGGGAAGGTCATCTGCGTTCGCTAACTTTCAATTATCGCAAATATTGGCGGAGCCGCAGATTCATTGTTATATACGACAGCATCGGGATAGAGACTACCGGATTCGCAGCCACAAATCTTAACAGTAACCCAGCTTAATCCCGCAGCAACGGAACGTAAGGAGCGCGAGCGAGCGCTTATCTGAATTTCCGACGGCCGCCACACTGTTGCCACATCATATGTGTGTCGCGGCCCGTTCTCGGGTACACTGCCACCACGCCTCTACAAAAGTCACCACACGCCAATCGGCAAGGATGCTCAGGCGATGATCACACGAATTCTCGAGTACGTATTTCCGCGCTACTGCTGTCTATGCGGCGACCCCACGACCTCCACAACGAATTTCTGCCACGGCTGTCTGGACGATTTACCGTGGGTCGAAAACGCGTGCCCGCGCTGCGCCACGCCGCTGCAGGGCCCCGGTGTATGCGGCGTGTGCCAACGCTCCGCGCCGTTCTACACCCGCAGCATCGCGGCGCTGCGGTATAGTTGGCCGGTGAACCGAATCGTGCATGCCATGAAGTACCAAGGCCAATTGGACGCCGTCGATACGCTCGCGGCGCTAATGGCACTGAAAATCGAGGGTCAGATCGCACGGATACCACAGCAACTGATTCCGGTGCCCTTGCATCCGCGTCGACTACGCACGCGTGGTTTCAACCAGTCGCTGGAATTGGCGCGGCGGCTCGCAAATCGATTTCAGGTCATCGCGAACAGCGAAAGCGTGATCCGTCGTGTCGATACGCGACCGCAGACTGATTTCGACGGCGAACGGCGGCGGCGCAACATGCGCGACGCCTTTTTGGCAACTGGTTCGATTTACTGCAAACACGTCGCAATTGTGGACGACGTCATGACTTCCGGTGCGACCTGTGATGAGCTTGCCAAGACGCTGGTGGGCGCCGGCGCGATCGAAGTCGATGTATGGGCTGTGGCGCGGGCTGATTTCGTCCCGCGACTGTCAACCGCACGCACTGC
This sequence comes from Gammaproteobacteria bacterium, assembly GCA_029862885.1. Classification (GTDB taxonomy): domain Bacteria; phylum Pseudomonadota; class Gammaproteobacteria; order Arenicellales; family JAOTWM01; genus JAOTWM01. The sequence continues at coordinate 15,962 of JAOTWM010000026.1, read as the reverse complement.
CGGTGGCCCGCACCAATGACCTCGGCTGACACCACCGTCAATCACGATTCTATACGCGAATATTGGCGATCGCTGTATTACTTCAACCTGTACCGAATTGTACTGGCCGGTGCGTTGTTGACGCTCGCGGTTTCGGAGGGAAAAATTGCGGATTTCGGCGAGCGTTCGCCGACCTTGTTTCTCATTGCGTCAATTGGGATGGGACTCATGGGAATAATCAACGTCATCACAATTACACGCGGCGTGCCCGAGTTTTCCACTCAGGCGATCTTTCAGATTACCGCCGACATCATACTTTTAACGCTGTTGATGCATGCCAGCAACGGCATTGAAAGCGGCTTAGCGTTATTGATGATTGTATCGATCGCAGCCAGCGGCGTCGTGCTGTCAGGCCACTTAACATTGTTTTTCGCCGGGTTTGCGACGTTGCTGGTCATGGCGGAGACCGGCTACGACGTGTTCATCGGGCTTAAATCGATGGTCAGCTTCACCCAGGTCGGATTGCTGGGCGCCGGCATGTTTACGACTGGCATCGTCCTGTCGACCCTAGCGACACGAACCCGAGCGACTGAAGCCTTGGCTGAGCAACGCGCCGTCGACCTGGCTAATCTCGACCAGGTCAATCAACTTATTGTCGAGCGACTCGATAACGGTATCCTGCTATTGCGAGGCGACCTCTCGGTAGGGTTGATCAACGACGCGGGGCGCAGATTGTTAGGCATAACGGCAACCCACACGCCCAGTCATCTAGCCGCGGTCAATCCGTTGTTGGCGCAAGCCTGCGACGCCTGGCGCCAAGGAACGGCGGAACAAACCTTGCTGTTTCGCGCTGGCGCGGCCGCATCCACCATTCATGCGAGATTCGTCGGCATCGGCAGTGGGACACTGGTTTTCCTTGAAGACATGACCGCCGCCCAGGAACGCACACAACAGATCAAACTCGCCGCTCTCGGTCGCCTATCGGCCGCCATTGCGCATGAAATCCGAAATCCGCTCGGCGCGCTCAGTCACGCGGCACAGCTGTTGAACGAATCCGACAATATTGCGGCCGATGATGCGCGCCTGGCGCGTATCGTCCAGGATCAGAGCGTGCGCATCAATCGCGTCATCGAATCGGTGCTTAGCCTAGGCCGCCGCGAGTCGGACGCGGGCGATACACTTGAGCTCCACGATTGGTTGGATGAATTTCGCGCAACATATTGCAACTCCCAATCGATACCGCTGGAGGCACTCGCAATCGAAGGCCCGAACCCGACCGTGCCGATGAATTCCGACCATTTGAATCAGATAATGTCCAACTTGTGCCAAAATAGTATCCGCCACAGCCCGACGTTTAGCGGGGACCCATTAGTTCGCCTTGAGATTCGGGATGAAAACCACGCCGACGGGGCACGCTTGGACATTGTGGATTTTGGCAGCGGCATACCTACCGCCGCGGAGGAACAGTTGTTTGAACCGTTTTTTACCGGAAGTGCCCAAGGCACTGGGCTCGGGTTATACATTTCCCGTGAACTTTGTGAGGGGAATCAAGCCCGGTTGGATTATATTTCAGGTAACGGCGGCGCCCGATTTCGAATCACCTTTCACCGTCATACCGACAGACCGCCTAATCGCTGATCATGGCTAACGTCCTCATCGTCGACGACGAACCCGATATCCGCGAATTGCTGGGTATGACTTTAGAGCGGATGGAAATTGAAAGCCGCTCCGCAGACTCGGTCGGCGCGGCCGAACGCCTGCTCGCCGACAACGCGTTCGATTTGTGCCTGACCGACATGCGCCTCCCCGACGGTACCGGCATCGAGCTGGTGCGGCATATTCAATCAAAGTATCCCGAGTTACCGGTCGCAGTCATTACTGCGTACGGCAGCATGGAGACCGCCGTTGAGTCACTACGAGCCGGCGCGTTCGATTGTGTGTCAAAGCCTATCAAATTAGCGGACCTACGCAATCTTGTAACATCCGCATTGCGACTCGGCACCGCTGCCGGGACATCCGAATCGGCGACAGCGGCTGGTCAAACGCTGCTCGGTGAATCGGATGCGATGCGCAGTATCAGAGCCTTGATTGCGAAAGTTGCGCGGAGCCAGGCCCCAGTTTACATCAGCGGCGAATCCGGCACCGGGAAAGAACTTGTCGCGAAATTGATCCACGGGCAGGGCCCGCGTGCGGACAAACCATTCGTGCCGGTTAATTGCGGAGCGATCCCGAGTGAACTCATGGAAAGCGAGTTCTTCGGGCATAAAAAAGGCAGCTTTACGGGCGCCGTGGCCGACAAAGCCGGACTTTTCCAGGCCGCCCATGGCGGCACACTGTTTTTGGACGAGATTGCGGATTTGCCGGCCGCAATGCAAGTCAAGCTACTGCGAGTAATTCAAGAAAAAGCCGTGCGCCCGATTGGTGGCCGCGAGGAGATGAATGTCGACGTACGGATACTTAGCGCAACCCACAAAAGTCTCGCCGATTTGGTTCAGAACGGCGACTTTCGACAGGATCTGTTCTATCGTATCAACGTCATCGAAGTACAGGTGCCGCCACTAAGGGAGCGCCGCGAGGATATTGGCTTGCTGGCTTCGCATTTACTCACGAAACTCGCCGCCCAAAACCAAACCGCTACTCCGCAAATCAGCGCCAGCACGCTGGACAAACTCAGTGCCTACGGATTCCCAGGTAACGTCCGGGAACTCGAAAACATCCTCGAACGTGCGCTTGCATTATCCGAGGGGGAACAAATCGAATCCGACGCGTTGATTCTGCCGTTGCGCACGCCCGATTCAGCCGAAGACCCAATCCTGGGACGCACCGGGGAATCGTTAGAAGATTATGTGAGTCGTGTGGAACGCCTCGCCATTGAGGACGCGTTGAAGCAAACCGGTGGCAACAAAACCGCGGCGGCAAAATTGCTTGGCATTACGTTTCGCTCATTGCGCTATAAGCTCGACAAACTCGGCGTCGATTGACCTGGATATTTCACCAGAGCGTCTGAATTTTATTGGAAATTGAACAGAATGCGAGCCGTCAGTCGAGACATTAAGCAAAGCTAGGGGCCAAACGACACATTCGGTCGGAATTGCGATGCGTAAATCAAGCACCCGGAATCTGCCAATTATGGGCCGTATGGGTGACGATTTGTGTCACAATTTAACGCCTCACGGCACCCCGCAGCGATCTCGTTGATTTAGTTCTGGATAGGCATTGATTTTATAAGTCGTTGTAATTGCTATGTTATTTTAATATTCTAGAATATTCCCCAAGCTTGGCACGCTCTGTGCATATACTTTAGCAACATCCGGTGCATTCGGTGCCAGGTGGGGGTGGCTGAGGAGACCCGCAAACAAAGCAACGGGGCTCAGTCAGTCAGGGGGTCAGCGTCATCGGCCTGTCCCGAATAATTGGAACACTTAAACGATATTTATCGAGAGGAAATCTGATGAAAAAGCAAGCTGGTTTTACGTTGATCGAACTGATGATCGTGGTGGCGATCATCGGCATTTTAGCGGCCATCGCCATCCCGACGTATCAGGACTTCACGGTTCGTGCGAAGGTGTCGGAAGCGCTGGTGTCGGTCGGACCGGCCAAAGTCGGCGTGTCTGAGTACTACAGCGCGTTGGCGGAGTTCCCGACCGATGCGGTTACAGCCGGTTTTCAGTCCAACTACGACACGAAATTCGTTAATTCCGTACGCTGGAATTTAGGAACTTTGTCGCTGGAAGTTTACATGAAGTCGATTGGCACCGCGATCGCTACCGATCAGACCATATTCATCGAAGCGACCGGTACTGAGGGCGCCGTAGACTGGAACTGCGACACGGCTCTCGGCGGCACGGTGCTCCCGGAATTTGTTCCGGCCGACTGCCGCACCAACTCATATCAGTAGATTTGAACAGCAGATAGGGAGGCGAGCCGCAAAGTTTGCACTCTCTCTAAGTTGACCAAAAGCCCCGTGCTCAAGCACGGGGCTTTTCTATTATGACTCTTGGCACGCGTGGGCAAATCGTCTTTGCGCTAGTCGCTTTGCTGGTGGCGGCATGTTGGGCGTATTCCCCTGGTCTGTCAGGCGACTTCCTATTCGACGACGAGGCCAATATCCGTCAAAACCGCGCACTGGCCTTCGACGCCCTAAACCTTGAAGCGCTTTGGCGAGCGGCCAACGGTGGCTTCGCCGGGCCGTTAAACCGGCCCATTGCAATGCTGTCCTTTGCAATCGATACCGGATTGCACGGGTTCGATCCGTTCTATTTCAAAACCACCAATCTCGCGATACATATCGCGACTGGTCTCAGCGTGTGGCTGCTCGTACACCTGCTGCTCACGCAGACGGGCGTAAATTCTCGGCGTGCGCAATGGATCACAATAGCCACCGCAGCGGCTTGGACACTGCATCCATTTAATCTCAGCCCGGTGTTGTACGTCGTGCAACGCATGACCAGTCTGTCCGCCTTGTTTGTTTGCTGCGGGGTGATCAGTTATGTACTGGGACGACGCCGGCTACAGGATGACCGCCGAGCTTGGCCATATTTGCTGATTGCGACACCGCTGTTTGGCACCTTTGCGTTATTGTGCAAAGAAAGCGGCGCGCTGTTACCGTTGTTGCTGTTGGTTACCGAATATTGTTTATTCCAATTCAAAGGATTGGATTATAAATCGCGGCGCCTGCTAGTTGCCTACCTGGTCGTATTCGCAAGCGCGCCGTTTCTGGCACTGGGATATTATTATTGGACTCACCCGTATTCGTTTGCAGGAGGCTATAGTCACCGCGATTTCAACGCCATCGAACGACTGATGACGGAGTCACGGGTTATCGTTTGGTATCTCAAAATGATCGTATTTCCGGTCACTTCCGAAATGGGCCTGCAGCACGACGATATCGCGATATCCCGGTCGATATTCGATCCCGTCACCACGTTGCCAGCTATTCTCAGCATCGTCGGCGCGGTAATCGCAGCCGTTGCGCTTCGCAAACGCGCTGCCGTGTTATCGTTTGGATTACTATGGTTTTTAACGGGCCACTTGCTCGAGTCTACCATTCTGCCGCTCGATATCGCCTACGAACACCGCAACTACTTACCAAGCGTCGGCATCGTATTCGCGCTTTTGTATTACGGGCTAAAAACTTGGCGACTCGAACTGCTGCTTCCCCTTCAAACTACGATAGTCCTTGGCACGGTCAGTATACTTGCGTTTACTACCCATATTCGGGCGAGCGATTGGGGCGACCCGCAACGATTTACTTTGAGCGAGGTTAAACACCATCCGAAATCGCCCAACAACAACTACTTCGCGGGGATGCAGCTCTTGGCCACCGCGGCGCGCCAAGATTCACCCGACGAGTCCGCCATAGCGCTCGCCTCCAAATACCTAAAAACGGCGCTTACATTGCGCCCGGCCATGGCCAGTGCAACCATCGCACTACTGTGTATGAATCTTGATTTTCGTCAAACCCTGGACCAATCCGCGCTCATCCGATTACAGAATCAGCTAAAGACGCATCCGGTCACACCCAGCACTATGAATTCTCTGCATTTCCTATCGAGTTGCACCGCACGCCATCCGAACGAGGTATCGAAAGACATTTATCTATCAACGGTTAGCGCATTAATCGAAAATTCCGGGCTAATAGGATACAAACGCTCATTGGTCTTGGCACAAATTGCTGATCATGCGGGACAGCACTTCGGAGACTTCGACTTAGCGGTCAATTACGCTGACAGCGCCATCAAAACCTCGCCTTCACAATCGAAATACTACCTGCTCAAAGCAAAATGGTACATTTACGGGAAGGATTATTCGCGCGCGATAATAGAAATTGACAACGCCGCACGCATTGACACTCACCACCGATATCAATTGGAAATACGTCAACTACGCGCCGCCGCGCAGACGCTCAGTCAGAACCGATCGACTATAACGAAACCCGATCCCACCGATTAGAACTACTCGACGATATGTATACAAGCGCGGATAGCCGCCGCCCGCTTAAACGACAATGGGTTCCAGGATTATTGTTATATGGAATTCTCCTATTAACGGTTGCGGTCTACTGGCAAGGGATACACGGGCCGTTTTTATTGGACGATAAACCGAATCTGAATGGGTTAGCGTCTATTTCTGATCGGACGGACTGGGACCAAGTCGTGCAGTTTCTGGAAGGAGATGGTGGTCACCGCGGTCGATATGTTTCACGTTTGTCATTCATCCCCAATGCCCTGGACTGGCCGGCCCGGCCACAGCGCTTTAAGCATATTAACATTTGGTTGCACGCCCTCAATGGCGTGATCCTGGCTTGGATGTTGCTACTGATACTGCGAATTTTCGGGGACCGGCCCGCAACAATACCAACTATCGTTCTCTCCACGACCGCGCTGTGGTTATTGCATCCGCTAAACGTGTCCACGGTTCTCTATGTGGTCCAGCGCATGACCGAACTTAGCACGCTATTTACCCTTGCAGGGCTAACCGGCTACCTCTGGGGCCGGAGGCTTGCGACCCGCCGCATGGCTGCCGGTTATGCGATTATGTCCGTTTTCGTCACGCTCGGCACAATTCTTGCGACGTTGTCCAAGGAGAACGGTATTTTGCTGGCCGCTCTGGTACTGGTTCTGGAGTTCACGGTATTAAATCGACTCCCTAGACCGAAACACTGGAGAATATGGGGCGCAATATTTCTGTCACCCCCGCTGATTTTCCTCGTCGGTTGGCATATCACTCACTTTGAGGGCTTTCTCCACGGATACAGTAACCGCGACTTCAGTATGGTCGAGCGTCTAATGACGGAGTGGCGGGTCCTGCTTGACTATCTAGTACAAATTGGTATTCCGAGTCGAACTGGCACCGGCCTCTTTCATGATGACTATCGAATTTCTCACGGACTTTTTGATCCATCGACAACTATTCTTTCGCTTGTCATCATTTTGGGCTTACTTGCCATTGCACTCCGCGCTCGATTCAAACATCCGATTCTGTCATTCGCAATACTGTGGTACTTCTCCTCACACCTCTTGGAATCAACATTGATTCCATTGGAAATCTATTTTGAGCACCGCAATTATCTTCCGATGATCGGACCATTACTCGCGGCCATGTACTATCTATCGGGTGTACCAACCAGGCTCAAGCCTATCGTGCCAATCAGTACCGCTTTGCTATTGGCAATAGTTACATTCAACACATGGTCCAATACACGAATTTGGGCGCGCTCGGTATCGCTGGCGGAGACTTGGGAATATGAACATCCGACATCGATTCGCGCCCTGCAATTCGCCGCAAATGCGTGGATAAAATTCCGACGGTTCGATGAAGTCGAAAGACGACTTCGCGCCGTACTGAATCTAGACAAGGATAATTCCGGCGCCCGTGTCCAGCTTGTTTATGTGAATTGCTTAAAAGACGGACGTCTTAACGAGAGCTTGTACGAAGACGCCATCCGTCGATTACCCGAGACTCGTGCCGATAGTGCAGCTAACGAGACATTGGACCGACTAATTGACCTAAGTATCGGTTCACGATGCGAGGGATTAGAGAAATTACAACTGCTCGCATTAACGGATGCACTAATGAAGGCCGCCAACAAGAAACCTAAGGCGTACACTATAGCAATGCTACATTTATTATCCGCGAAAATTTACAACGTTTCCGGAGACAACAGAAATGCCGCCCACGCACTGGCTGCATCGTTCAACAAGCGACCGCTGGCGAGAACAGCGATACTCGAGTCGGTATCTTGGGCCGCGATCGGCGAATACACCACTGCCCTCGCTGCCGTCGACAAAGCGAAGCGCATTTACGATAGAAAACTGCTAAACTCCGCGCGTGCGGTCGACGACATTAATCGTTGGAAAGAACAGTTGCTGGAACAACAATATAATGCAAGTCTAAATGGAGCCCACCCCTAACCTGAGCATTATCCTTCCCTGTCTAAATGAAGGCGACTCACTTGCTGATCTTTTACGAATCTTACGGAAACTCTATCCGCATGCCGAAATAATCGTTGTAGACGATGGATCAACCCCCGAGATAGTCGCCGATTCATCAATTCGAGTTATTCGCCACCCCTACCGAATCGGCAACGGCGCTGCTATAAAAACGGGCGTCCGCAACGCACATGGCGACATCCTGGTCATGATGGACGCCGATGGTCAACACGACCCTCAAGACATTCCGCGATTTCTAGATGAGTTGTCACAAGGACATGACATGGTAGTGGGCGCACGGGAGGTATCGACCCACGCATCCATTGGACGCCGAATTGCAAATAAACTATATAATCTTCTCGCCAGTTCTCTAACGGGGTTTATTATTAAGGACCTCACCAGTGGCTTCCGCGCGGTGCATGCGAAACCATTTAGGAATTTTTTGTATCTGCTCCCTAATGGTTTCTCTTATCCGACGACGAGCACGATGGCATTTTTCAGATGCGGTTACTCGGTCGCCTACGTGCCAATTAAAGCACGGGCTCGTTCTGGAAAAAGTAAAATCAGACTAATCAAAGATGGTATTAAGTTCTTAGTAATAATCCTTCGCATTGGTGCTCTGTTCTCTCCAATGCGATTTTTCCTACCATTGAGCGCCGTGTTATTCATCCTTGCGTCGTCATACTATGGATATACGTTCGTCACTTCGCATCGCTTCACCAACATGAGCGCCGTACTGTATCTTTCTGCCCTTTTTACCTTTTTGTTTGGGATAGTGTCAGAACAAATTTCAGCGTTGCACTACCGATACTCCGAGGAGCGGCGACGTTCCCGTGATCATTGACACAATCAACTAAGGCGTACCGTCTACGTCGCGCTAAATTGTAACGATTTTCAATGAGGCTAGTGCTTTGCTGGATGACATAATAGGACAAATTTCAAAAAAGTACTGGCTATTAAGGTTTGCGCAGCAACCATACATATGTCGGACACAACCAATAGGCGGTACTCAGGACAGTAAGTGCGAGTTTCTGCTTTCTTGAACCATCCTTGAGCATGTCGGTCGCCATGAATTTGTCCGGCTGCCGAATAATTTTCAGCGAATAATCCAGCAAATCAAACCGCCCCACGAGTTTCTTCAACGACCAATACGAACGATGGGTTTCGTAGTAGTAATCACCTCGCCCAATCCAACGCAAGTAGTAGTGGGCCGCCCACTTTGGCACAACGGAAAGAAACGGTAGATGGTAATGCGGTTCCATAATTGACAGTCGATTCCCGGCAGCGAAATAACAAACACCCCCCTGCTTAAGGATACGAAAAATCTCCGTAATTAGTTTTTCTGCACTCGGAACATGCTCGTAAACATGACTACAAACAACAATATCGAAGGTACCATCGGCGAACGGGGAAGCTTGGGAGTCCGCCAGGCAAAATAATGTGTTCTCGTTCGCATGATTCTTTTGGGCGTGAACGACTGCCTCACGATCAACGTCGATACCAAACACCAGGCCGGTTCGCTGCGCATACCAACGGGTACATTTACCGGCACCAGATCCTACATCTAGAATACATAAATCATCGAGAGAACTAAAGTAGTCCTCCAATACCGCCAACGTTTTCTCTGCTTTCTTCTTGCGCGCAACCTCATCGTATATAGCATGGGGCTGCAATTTGGAGTAATTCGACTGTAATGACTCTTGCATCGTGCAATTACCCGTATTCGCTCCGTGATAATTCGCCTATATTCATTGTCCCGTATAGCAACAAAACTTCATTCGTGCTCGGCGGAGTCCGGATAGATCTAGCATGAAACAGAACTCGCACCAACGCTAAATGACCAATAGACCGCTTGCTTCAAACAATTCATTCTATTCCGATAACGACCACACCACTTCGTGCACTCGCGACCGATCCATACCGGCAAAACGACTCAGCCGTCGCGTCAGAAATCCGGAATTCCCAACCAATATAAAATAAACTGCCTTTTGTTTCGCGACCCGCTTCATCTCTTCGAGCGCACTGACGGGATCAATAAAATGCTTCAGTGAACGGAGACAAGTGACGAAATCGAACTGCGCATCCGGCCACGGCAGTGTTTCCGCGCTCCCGACGTTCAAATCGGATCCCGGAAGTGCCATTCGGCAGACATCGATCGCCACATCTGATAGATCGATTCCGGCAATATGCGCCCCCACCGATCATTAGCGGTTTTTGCCCCCCCGGTCCCGCAAGTGACATCGGGAACTTCGTGATCTGCGCGCACGCCGAACGGCGCAGCCAATGTTTTGAGGTCAGTCGATATTCCGTTATTGCTGCATGCGCCCGCATGATACACACCGTTGTACGATCCGCGTATTATTTCAATTTCCGAAGTTACCGATTATTCACCAATGGTGTTGCCAAGAGCACGACTCTCTCTAACTTCATTACAATATTCAATCAACTTTGTCGCAAATATATCTGGCGAAAATTTCTGCGCAAATTCCATACAACCACTCTTCATCGAATTACTCCGACCCTCCAGCATATGGCGAACAATGGCACTTGCGAACCGTTCATAGTTACCGGGTGGAATTAGATATCCAGAGACACCATTATGTACCGCGTCCGGAATGCCGCCGACTTCGAACGCTACGGACGGCAATCCACGTGCGGCAGCTTCCACTGCAACGATACCAAATCCTTCGACATCGCCAGATTTACTAATTCCGGGAAACACAAATAAATCCGCAACTCGATAGAACTCCTCTAATGTATCGTCATCGACTGAACCATAAAATCGAACCGCATCACTCATGCCTGATTGCTCAGCGGCCGAACGAAGTAATTCCGTTTGACCACTGGATCGATTAACCGCTTGATTTGCCTCTCCACCAACGACCGCCAATAATACATTATCGATTGATTTTTTGACGAGAGGGAGGCTGTTTAGAATAAATTCCTGTAAACCTTTTCGCGCCGTTAACCTTCCGACTGAAAGCAATATTGTTCGGTTTTTCAGGGAATATTTTTCCTGTAGCGAATTTATATCTATGCCCGAGTTTGGCTTTCTATTCTCAATACACGGATGCAGCACCCGAACCTTGCCATCTGCAACGCCGTTCGTGTGTGCGAGTCGGGCCGTATTTTCACTATTCACTAACAGTAAATCCAACCGACGGATACAAGGTAAAAACACGGATTGGTAGATCGAATTGGGAGTAACAATATCCAAGCCATGCAAATAGCAGATACTCGCGCCAGCAGCGTAGCGAGATGCGAGAAGAACGGTTGGGGCCATCAATCCGCTACCACCAAACACGATCGCAGACCGCTTACGCGGCACCTCAAATAATGTTTTAACCATACTACACGGCAAGAATGTGGAAAGATTAGCAAATCCACATTCCCCCACGACTGCCCCGCCGAAATATTTTTGGCATCCATTTGGACCGATAATAGAAGTCCGAAATTCCTTAGCCAAGACCCGGCACAAATTAGCCCCCAGATTTTCCATGCCTCCTAATAATGGCGGCAAGTTTCTGGAAACAAATACAACTTGACTGTCATATTCCAATGACGGAAATTTTGCCTCCATTCTATAGATTATTTATCTTCGAGATAATCGTATCGGATTAGGTAACATGAATTCGACGCATAGTCATTTATATGCAATCGCTCAAATCAAACTTCTAATTTGTATATATGTGTCACTGGTAGGACAATTACCAGAGCCATTGCCACATGAAGTGCAACCGACGTGCCCCAAATAGCAGTCTAATTATCTCGATACATCCTTAAATGTAATGACATTTAACAGGCCGAATCGGATAGCCAAATACTCTCACTCATCGCCTCTTTGCATGAAAACATCAATCGAGATTAAACAATATGTAGAATATTTCCTCAAGGATAATAGTTCTTCGGATAACTCACCCGGCAACGACTCTGGCAAGCCCATGATCTTTAGACCACTCCGAGTGTTAGGGTTTTGGGTTGGTGAATCATATTTCCTTCTATCCATCGTTGTAGAAACCGTTCGGGATTCATTCCCCCGAGCGATCCGTGGGGTCTGATCGTGTTGTACTCGTCGAGCCACTGGTTGATGACGACCCGGGCTTCAGTCAGCGAGGTAAACAGCCATCGATCCAGACAGGTGATGCGAAAGATGGAATTGAAACTTTCGTTATAGGCATTCTGCCAAGGACTGCCCGGATCGATATAGTGGGTATCGACCTGTTTGTCTTTCAGCCATTTCTGGACGACGGTCGCCACCAGTTCGGGCCCGTTGTCGCTGCGGATACAGACCGGCCGACCGTGTTCCCGAAATAGGGCCTCCAGGGTACGAACAACATCGCCGGCGGTCAGACTGCGGGCGACCTCGATGGTCAATCCCTGGCGCGTGAACTCATCCACCACCGTCAAACACTTGAGCCGGCGAGCGTCCCCAGTCTGATCGAACACAAAATCGTAACTCCAGACATGATTCGGATAACACGCCCGATGCACCCACTGCGTCGTCGTCCCCAGTACCTTGCGTTTGGTACGTTTCCTCACCACCTGCAACCCCTCCCGGCGACGAATCCGCCGCACCCGCTCGCGACTGATCGGTATCCCTTCCGCTCTCATCAGATCGTAAATCTTGCGATATCCCCAGTAGGGATACTGCTCCGACAAACTCAATACCCGCTGGTATCGTTTGTCCAGACATTCCTGAGTCCCGACATAACGATAGCTCGCACGGTTCATTACCATCGCCCGACAGGCGCGTCTTTCGCTGACTCCGTACCGATTCCGTAAGTACGTCACACCGCGTCGGCGCTCCGCCAGGCTCACCACTTTTTTGAATTAACGTCCTTCAGCATCCGGATATCCAGAGCCTGCTCCGCCACCATCTTCTTCAGCTCACCGTTCTCCCGCTCAAGCTCCCGCAGCCGCTTCGCTTCCGATACCGTCATCCCCCCAAACTTCGCCTTCCAACGGTAGTACGACTGCTCCGAACAATTGTGCTTACGGCACAAATCCCGGACCGGCACCCCCGTTTCTCCTTCATGCAATATCCCGATAATCTTGTCTTCGCTAAATCGATCGCCTTTCATCGATCCCTCCTCGTTTGAGAAACCCTAACATAACTAATGGTCTAATTATGACGAGGCAAGTCACAACAGTTGCGCTTTTTTAGCTAAGGCGTAACTGTCTGCAACGTCAGCTTGCGGGCCTTATTCCGGACACGTCATTTGCTGAAACTCGAATGGCGGTAACGGGTCGGTAGCCGCCTTCCACCACAGCGGCACGAATGACGGCTTCGAGTATTTAGCCGAAGTTTATAATGAGAATAAAATTGTCTGCTTACGGGAAATCAGCGTATTTATTAGAAGCGGACGTTTACAAAATTGGATTAATCGTCTCTAACTTGCCCAAAGCCGACGGCGTGTTGCAGTGCAGCGAACGCCTCTTCCCGGCCAGAAGAGGACTTCGGCAGATAAAGAGAACCCGGCCGCGGGCCGGGTTTCCCAAGTTAAGCGGTGACCTCAACTGTCTCGCGGTGTATACCAGATAGGCGAGGTGGCGGCCTTACCCAACTCTCGCCTTATCACTCGCACTGCCCAAAACATGTTAGGGTCGATAGTTGTGATATCGATATGTCAGAGCACTACTTACTACTAAGAAGGAGATTTAGACTGTGAATAAAGAAGCGTTTCGCAGAGCAAGCAGGAACGTATGGGAGAAAATGGCCGGAGGTTGGGATGCCAACCGTGATTACATCTGGGAAACGTCGAAGCCTGTTGGAGAATGGTTGGTAGCAAAGCTCGAACCACAGAAAGGAGAGACCTTATTGGAGCTTGCCGCCGGTATGGGTGACACGGGTTTCGTAGCGGCTGATTTGATCGGCGCGCAGGGTCGCCTCATCTCGAGTGATTTTGCGCCTGCCATGGTGGATGGTGCCCGTCGTCGAGCCGACGAGCTTGGGATCACAAATGCTGACTTTCGGGTAATGAACGCCGAGAACATGGATCTGGACAGTGAAAGTGTCGATGGTGTCATTTGTCGTTGGGGATACATGCTGATGGGTGATCCGGGCGCGGCGCTGAAAGAGACGCGGCGCGTGTTGAAACCCGGCGGACGCCTGGGTCTTTCGGTTTTTGCGACGCCAGAGCAGAATCCTTGGGCTGCGGTGCCCGTTAGGGCGCTTGTCGAGGGTGGTTTCATGGAAGCACCAGCGCCTGGTTCGCCTGGAATCCTTGCATTAGGAGACAGGGAACGCTTAGAAAGTTTACTGACAGAAGCGGGATTCACGGAACTTCTAGTAGACGAAGTGCCACTTACCTTTCGTCATCGGGATTTCGAGGGCTATTGGCAGTTCCTGACTGAGGTGGCTGGCGCGATTGCGGCCTTGATTGAGTCTCTCCCCTCAGGAGAGCAAAGTGCAGCGAAAAAAACCATAGCGACCGCGGTATCACCCTTTCAAACAGAAAACGAAATCGCTTTACCGGGCGTGACGTTGAACGTGCTGGCCAGATAACTACCCGATCTCCAGGGTGTCCGATTGGGGTCGTAAGTTAGCGTTTACTATGAAAGCCCCAAGGTCCAGTTCGAGTATTAAGCCGAAGTATATAATGAGAATAAAATTGTCTGCTTACGGGAAATTAGGGTATTCATAGGAAGCGGACGTTCACAAAACTGGAAAAATCGTCTGGAAGTTGCCCGAAGAAGTCACTCAGTGAAGTGGCGCGGCCTTTGCCACAGCAAAGGGCGTCACGCTTTGCGTTGTCCGTTCCATCGCTTTGTTAGGCGGCACCGCTCCACATTCTAGCCATCATGAGCTGAAACCTCTTGGACCAGGGAAGACAATTCTCGAAATGACTCGGGAGTTCCCAAAATATTGTGGCCCAGCCCCGGTGCGATTGTTAGCCGCGCATCGATGCCGCGCCGCTGCAAGGTCTCTGCATACTTGCGACTGTCTTCGGGTATCGCGACATCGTCGTCTTCGCCAACGATTAGACGCACCAAAGTCCCTTGGCGGATTCGCGAAGCCATTGATAGCGGCATGAGGCTGGGATTCGGTTGATCCCAGATAGGACGTGGGTCCTGGACACGCCTTCGAGATCTCCAGGCTTCGGGATCGCAACCGCAGCCCACCAGCAATGCCCCGTCCACCAGACCCGGATATCGGCCGAGGAGATTTGCTGTTATCGCACCACCGCCCGAATGGCCGATGACAACAACGGCGCGTGGGTTGGACATTTCCTTGAGTGCGCCGGTCGCGCTCGCGACGGCGTCGACGACTTCAGGTGTGTAGTTGTCCCCGTATGCCATCCCCATATCACCAGCGGATCGATCACCCGAGGGATCGGTATAGCCCGGCCGTAGAATACCGGCTGCTACGATTTCCTCGTTTTTCCATTTCTCGCCGAGGGCGGATCGAAGGCTAGCTGACTGTTCGTTGTCTTCAGAAAATCCCGTCGTAATGGCCCTCGTAAATCGATACTGGTAATCGGGCCGCGGGTTGGGGATGTCTCCGTGGAGAACCAAAATGAGAATCGGCCGCACGCTTACGTTGGCTGTCGCGAAAACTTGTGTCTTCAACTGGCCTTCTGCAACGTCGATCCAGACGGTCTCGCCGCCGATTCTGGTTGAGGTGTGGGAACTACACGCAGTGGCAAATGCCGACATCGCTAACGTCACTACTATTGCGTTTAATATTCTCATACGGTCATAACCATGTTGCACTGGGCTACTCCGCAATCATCCATAGCCGACAAGTGACTAGACACGTTCAGTCTTCTTCGCGACTATGAACACCGCTTTGCCTTTTCCCGGTTGCCATTGGCAGTCAAGCTTGACACTGGAGGTAGTCAGACTGTCTTCCAGCGCTTTCATCGTGAAAATCTTGACGGGCGGCATGATACCTAGGAGACGCCCTATTGGTAGGACCCATTTGAGGTAACTCTGGGTGTCGCCGAGACATGGCGTGCTAGTAACGAAAACGCCTCCGGGCTTGAGCATCTTATGTACCTTGGCGATGACCGCTTCCTTGTCTTCGAGCAGGTGTAGGATGCTTAGCCCGAG